>CAKZKQ010000477.1 GCA_937123825.1 uncultured Pseudomonadota bacterium | reverse complement strand
CCATCGACACCACCCCGCCCCCCGCAGCCCCCACACAACCCCAAGCCCCCGTCACCACCAAAAAGAGCGGCGCTCCCAAGATGATCATCGCCGTTGGCCTGCTCCTGCTGGCGTTGGCCGGAGCCGCCGCGCTCATCTTCCTCAAACTCGGCAACTGAGCCGCCAAGCAGCACACAAACACGCCCAAAGAGACCGCTCACCGGCTCGACTTGTCGATCACCCCGTCGAGCGTCTCAAAATAGCCCTGCACCCCCTGCACCAACCCCGCCACGATCATCCCCAGCACCGCCACCGCCACCACAAAAACCAGGACCCCGATCACGATCATCACCGCCTGCCTGGCCACCGCGCGCTGCGCCCTGGCCGTGCGCGGCAAGACCTCGTCCAGCTTCCCCGTCAACTCCCCCTGGCCCACCGCCGCCAAAACCGACGGATCAAAGACCCCCGCCGACGTCAGCGCCTCGCCCAATGTCCCGCCCGCCTCGATCGTCCCCAGCACGCTGGCCTCGCGCGCCAACAACCTGGGCTCGTCCGCCGCGATGATCGCCGACTTGAGCGCGTCCCAAAGCGGCAAACCCGCCGACAAACAACCCCCCAAGACCTCCCAAAAGGTCCCGTAGGCCCCCTTGCGCAGCGCGCCGCCCAAAAACGGCAGCGAAAACCCAATCCGCCGGGGCATCACCCGCAGCGACGACGTCGGCCCCAAACGGGGCACCACCACCAGCGCGTAGATCACCCCCAAAAGCACCAGCAACGGCAGCCACACCGCCACCGACAGATAGGCTCCCAAACCTTCCTTGACCAACAACGGCAGCGGCAACAAACAACCGCTGGCCGACAACAACAACGCCGGGTAGAGCAACCCCATCAAGAGACGGTGCCGGTCCTTGCGCCGCTGCTCGATCGCGTCCGCCAACGCCCGCAACGACTCCACCACATGCCCGCGCTTCTCCCCCGCCCTCAACAACGCCAGCTCGCCCGACGTCATCACTCCAAGCAGCCCAAAGCCCGTCGCCAGCGTCCCACCTGCGCCAACACTGCGTTGCAAACCCTCGCGAACCTCGGCGGGAAGCATGGCGCTGGCCGCTGGGTTGTCCAAGTACGTCGCCACGCCGATGCCAGACTCCAGCGCCTCGGCCAACGCCCGCAACGAAGATTCAAGTGCCTTGTCACTCAAAGCCGTCATAGATCACAGACTCCCGCGTCCACGCACCCCACGATGCATCCCACAAAAACAAGGGTAACACTGTGCAGGGTCTGACGGACACATACACAGGCGATCTCACAGCACGCTTCGCCCGTACCCACAATGGAACGCATCGGCATCACACCGCGCCCACAATGAAAACCCCAGGTTTTGCCCAAAGCGCCGTGAGGAACCTTTCAAGCTGGCCCGCGATGAGGAATACTCATCCACGGCGACAACAACCACGCTCGACAAGAGGCCACCTCCCGCAGACCTGTCTGCAAGAGGCCATCTTGCCCACACCGTCTTCTGAACACAGGGGTCTTGACTGACCATGGCATCCAAGACGACCGCCAACGCCCGCCCCAACGCGCTGACCCAGTGGCGCTCGCGCTTCAACCAACGGATCAAGCCCCCCAGGCGGCTGACCTTCACCCGAGAAGGCAAGTACTTCACGGGCATGACGATCCTCATCGGCTTTGGCGCCATCAACACCGGCAACAACCTCCTCTACCTGCTGCTGGGCATGATGCTGGCGCTGATCATCCTCAGCGGCGTCCTATCCGAGAACGTCCTCCAAAAGCTGCGCACCCACCGCCGCCTGCCCGAGCGCATCTTTGCCGGACAACCCGCCCTGGTCGAACTCACCCTCCACAACGACAAGGCCCGCTCCTCAAGCTTCTCCATCCAAGTCCTCGACCGCATCATCGACATCGACGCCAAAGACCGCCCCGCGGCCTACTTCATGCGCGTCGAACCCGGCAAACAAGCCATCGGCCAATACCGATTTGCCTTCCCCAGACGCGGACGCTGGAAGATCGAAGGCTTTGAGGTCGCCACGCGCTTCCCCTTTGACCTCTTTCGCAAAAGCCGCGACTTCGACGACCCTCAAGAAATCGTCGTCTTCCCCTCGCCCCTTGATCCCCCACCCATCACCGGCATCGCCGCGCGCCCCCAGGGCGACGTGCGACGCCACAAGGTCGGCCACGGGGGCGACTTTCACGGCCTGCGCGACTGGCGCCAGGGCGACGACGCCCGCGACGTCCACTGGAAGAGCACCGCCAAACGCGGCGTCCTGCTCATCCGCGAGTTCGAAGAGGAAGAATCCCGCAGCATCACCCTGTGCTTCAACAACCAGTGGAACCCCGCCGCCGGACAAGACCTCGACGCCTACCGTACCAAGCTCGAAGAGTCCGTCTCCATCTGCGCAGGGCTGGCCCAACAACTCCTCTCGCGCGGCTACGCCATCTCGCTGGCCACGCTCGACATCCGCATCTCCACCGGCACCGGCGCCGCGCAGTTTGACCGCGTCCTGCGCACCCTGGCCCTGATGCACTTCCACGACGATCCCGAGCTGACCGACGACCAACGCGACGAACTCTCGGGGCGCACCACCTTTGAAACCAACCACCTGGACCACTGCGTCATCCTCGGCCACGGCAAGCTGGCCCGACCCGAAGCTGGCCACATCGTCGCGGAGGTGTCCCTGTGAGCGCACGCTTCTACCAAGCCGGACAAGGCTTTGACCTCCCGCTGCTTCACAAAGTCGGCACCTACGTCCTGGTCGCCCTGGCGCTGTTGACCCTCTGGACTGGCAAGGCCTTTGGCGCACCGCTGGCCCTGGTCGCCGTCATCATCATGGTCATCAGTTGGTTCTGGGAAAAACCCCGGATCGACCCCGACGCCTTTGGCACCATGTGGACCGGGCTGACCGTCTTCTACATTGCCTTCTCGGTCTACCTGCTGGCCATGACCGACACCGGGGTCGTCTCCACCGGCGTCTACCTGGTCCTCTACCTGACCGGCGCCAAGCTCTTTCAACGCTCGCGCCTGGATGACTACGTCCAACTGCTGGCCTTGAGCTTTCTGCTCCTGGCCGCCGCCACCGCTTACAACGAAGACGTCCTCTTTGGCGCCATCTTTGCCATCTACGTGGTGGTCGGCGTGGTCAACTTTGCCGTCTACCACCTGCGGCGACAGCTTGAAGAGAACATCGAGCGCGGCGGCCGTCGCACGCGGCAGCACTTTGGCGCCGGGTACCTCTCGGTGTTGGCCAGCATGTCGCTGGTCTGCTTTGCCGCCGCCGTGGTCTTCTTCTTCGCCTTCCCGCGCCTTGGTTTTGGCTTCTTTGCCCAAAAGTCCCGCACCGGCCTGCAAATGAGCGGCTTCTCTGAGAGCGTCGACCTGGGCAAGCACGGCGCCATCAAGGACGACAACACCGTGGCCATGCGCGTGGAGTTCCCCGACGGCAAACCCACCGGCGGCGGCACCTTCTACTGGCGCGGCATCAGCTTTGACCACTACGACGGCGTCGGCTGGTCGGCGCGCCTGCGCAAAAGCCGCACCCTACAGCCCAACGCCGACTGGCAATTCAAGCTCCTGAAGTACAGCGGACCGCCCGAACAGCTCGTCCAGCAGGACATCTATGTCGAACCGCTGGGCTCCAACGTCATGTTCACCCTCTACCCCGCCGTCGAGGTGGCGCTGTCGGCCAAAGACAAGGCCGTGCCCGCGTGGCTGCGCAGCAAGGGCGTCAGGCTAGAAGAGGGCGAAGTCCTGCGCATGGCCCAGGCCAGCAAGGTCGGCGTCCAATACTCGGCCTGGAGTTACAACGGCGGTTTCCCCCCAGATGAAGTCCGCAAGCTCCTGACCGCCAACCCCGACTCCGACCTTGGCCCGCGCTACCAAAACGCCTACACCCAGCTTCCGGGCGCCAACGCCCGCATCCGCAAGCTCACCGAGGGCATCATCGCCGGGCTC
This sequence comes from uncultured Pseudomonadota bacterium, assembly GCA_937123825.1. GTDB lineage: Bacteria > Myxococcota_A > Bradymonadia > Bradymonadales > CAKZKQ01. The sequence continues at coordinate 39,610 of CAKZKQ010000477.1, read as the reverse complement.
GACAACGACTACGACCGCACCGTGGCCGTCGAAAAGTACCTGAAGACAAAGTTCACCTACACCACCGACCTGCCGGACCCGGGCGCCGAAGCTCCGTTGGACGCCTTCCTCTTCACCCATCAGCGCGGTCACTGTGAGTACTTTGCCACGGCGATGGCCGTCATGCTGCGCTCGGTGGGCATCCCCACGCGCAACGTCAACGGCTTTATGGGCGGGGTCTGGAACGAGTTTGACGACTTCCTGGCGGTGCGAAACGCCGACGCCCACTCCTGGGTCGAGGTTTGGATGGGCGACGCCGGGTGGGTGCCATTTGATCCCACCCCGCCGGCGGCCAACGTCAGCATCCAGACCTCGTTCTTTGACGAGGTGGCCAAGTTCTACGACTCGCTGCGCTTTCGCTGGATGAAGTACGTCATTGAGTACGACCTTGAGACCCAGGTTGATCTGCTGCGTCAGGCGGCGGGAGCGCTGGGGGGCGGCGGCGAAGACAACGCGACCGCCGACGGCGAGAAGTTCCAGTTAACCTTGTTGGACATCTTGCATTCGGTGCGGCGCAACTATGTGCCCATGCTCCTGGTCTTCATCGTCGCCTTTTTGGGGGCGCTGGGCATACGCCTGCGAGGGCGAGATCCGGTGGACTGGCGAGATGTCCCGGTGGTGTTGATTACCGTTGGTCTTGGTTTTGTGATCGTGTTGGTGTTGTGGAAGCCCTCGGCGGGGTGGATGGCGCGCAGTTATGGTGCGGGGGTGCCGATCATGGCGCTGCTTTGGGCGCTGGCCTTCCGCCGCAGACCGGCGGGGCGCGGTCGGACCCAGAACCGAGAGGGGATCGCCAAGCTCTACGAGCGCCTGCTGGGCATTCTGGAGAACGCGGGGCTTCAGCGCCGCCCCGCCGAAGGCCCCGAGGCGGTCCTGAGGCGCGTTGAGCGCTCCCAACTGCCCTCCAAGCCGGCCATCAAGGCCGTCATTGATCGCTACATGGCGGTGCGCTTTGGGGGGGCGGTCCTGGGCGACGGCGAGCTGCGCCAACTGAGCCGGGACCTCAAGGACATCAAAAAGAGCTTGAAATAGCCCCGCACCATACCCACCTTGTGCGTCCAAACGAAGTGCAGAAACACCGCGAGGTGCAGGACCTGCGGGTCCTGCCGGGGGTGCAGTCTGCCAGGCGGACCGAGCCAGCGTTGTTGAAGGAGTCGAGGCCGAGGCGGCAAGCGCAGACGCAGCAGCGCTGCGTTGAGCATTGACAACGACGGTATCGGCTTCTTCAGCAACGCTGGCGACGGGAGACTGGCATATTGCACCCCAGAGGGTTTGGGGGCTGGCCCCCATCCCAAAGCGTTCTGAACCACCTCAAGCACGTGAGAGCGCCATGAACGCTTGAACCACGATCCCAAGCCGGACCCAACGCTTGTCGTTCAAGACAAGAGTGCACGCCGCTTCATGGTCTGGCCCGCTTTCAAAACCAGTTGAAGTTCTTTTGTGATGGGGGCGCTGCCCCCTCATGCCCCCTTTTTGTGCCAACATGAGCACATTGGAGGCATGGAAGGCTGTTGGGGGCGCTGCCCCCAGACCCCCGGCAGGACCCGCAGGTCCTGCACCTGCGGTTTTGTCTCTTTTTGGAGCGCCCTGCCATGAAAACCAGCCGAGAAGTGTATATGCGCGTTCGTTGGGACGCGCGTTTGGCCGCCGAAGAGTTCACCGTCGGCTATGAAGAGCGCCGCGCCGCCAGCGGCATGCGCGAAACGCCGCTGACGGAGTTTGTCCCCGACGGAGACGTGCCCTGGCACCGCGTCTGGTACTTTAAGCACAACGGGCAACTGGTCTGGGACCGCAAAACTCGCCTGGATCTGATCTTCCACAGCGGCCCCAAAGACAACGTCGAGGTGCCAAAGCACCGTACCGCCCCCGCAAAGGCCACCAAACCCTTGCAGAGCACCCCGGTGTGGCGCTTTGACACCGACTCGCAGGCCTGGAAGCACGCCGATGGGCTCCAACAGCCCCCTTCGGCGCTCTACAAGCTGCGCGTCGTCACCTACAACGTCCTCCAGGACACCCACGATCCGCAACGGCTGCACACAAAAGCGCGCATCCCGGCCCTGATCGCCTCACTCAAAGCCAGCGGTGCGGACATCATCGGGCTTCAAGAGGTCACCCGGACCTTTATGGACGCCTTTGTGGCCGATCCGTGGATCAAAAACACCTTCTGGATGACCGAAGGCCCCCCTGCGACCACCCTCGGGACCGGCTGCGGACAGGTTGTGCTCTCCCGGTGGCCCATCGCCGCCGCCCATCGGCACGACTTCTCCCCTCAAAAACGCCTGATCATCGCCCAGATCAACGCCCCAGGCCTCAAAATCGCCGCCGCCGTGGTCCACCTGACCAGCAACCGCGCCGAATCCGCCCGAAACACCCGCGCAGGACAGCTCCGCACCACCCTGGAACACCTTCAGTCGTTCTCCGACGCCCCCTTCAAGCTCTTGATGGGCGATTTCAACGCCGAAGACGACGAACTGAGCCCCGCGCACTCGCTCGGATACGTCGACGGCTGGCGCGCCGCCATGGGAGACGTCCCCGGCGCCACCTTTGACCCCGGAAAAAATGCCCTGGCAGCCCATTTCAGCCTCCAGAGCCACCCCCGACGCTTTGATCGCATCCTCGTGGACGCCCCTGCAGGCCGCACACAGGTCACCAACGCACGCTTGTTGGGCCAGGACCCCATCAAAGACGCCCCCGAACCCCTCTTTGTCTCGGATCACTACGGCCTGAGCTGCGAAATCCGCCTGCGTGAACCCATCCAAGGCCTCGATTCGGCGCCCACCGTCCAGAGCGCCGCGTCGATCGTCCCTCCCGAGGACACCTGGGGGCCGATTCAGGCCATTCGCTCGCGTCACGACAAAAGCTTTGATCGCTGGATGCCCCACATCAACCTCCTCTACGGCTTCATCCCCCAGGAACACCACGCCGCAGCCCTTCCGGTGCTGCGCGATGTGCTCCAACGCGTTCAACCTTTTGACGTCATCCTTGGCAAACCGCAGGTCTTCAAGCACGGCGCCAGCGCCACGGTATGGCTCGCCCCCCAAACCGAGCCCCCCGGACAACTTCGCGCCCTCCAACAAGCCCTCCAGGGCGCCTTTCCCCAATGCAAAGGCCAAAACGCGCATGGTTCCGATGGCTTCACCCCCCACTTGACCATCGCGCAGTTCTCAGACCTCCAGCAGGCCAAAGACAAAGCCCGCGCCTGGGGACAGTCCTGGCATCCGGCGCGCTTCACCGTCCACCACATCCAACTGCTGGCACGCCAGGACAAGACCCCCTTCCAGGTCACCCACAGCCTCCCGCTGGGGCCACGGCCAGGGCTGGAGGCCTCCCTAGGCGCCGCGCGCCCTTCTCAGGCCGAAACCGACCGGCGCCGCAAAGCCATGGATGCCTTGCAAAGAGCCAGCGTGGTGGTGACAGGCGCACCGTCGATGCGGGCGATGGGCTCGCAGGCGTTGGGCGCGGCGCTGCCTGGGGCTGACATCGATGTGGTCTGCCTGGGTCCGGCCCACCTGAGCGCCGAGGCCTTCTTCAAAGCGCTCCCTGAAGCGTTGTCGGCCACGGGCAGCCTGAGCGGACCCACACATTACCTGCGCGACGCGCTCAGCCCCACGCTCAAGGCCACTCTGGAAGGGGTGGAGGTGGACATTCAGTACGCGGCGCTGCCACAAGAGATCTCGCTCGACGAGATCGACGCGCTGGCCGCCGATGACCTGCAGCTCTTTGACATGGGCAGCCGCTTGGCGCTGGTGGGGCTCTTTGAGGCCGAGTTGATCGAGCAAAAAGTCCGCGCGGCGCTATCCTGGGAGGACTTTCAGACGGCGCTGAGGGCCATAAAGTACTGGGCCAGCCAGCGCCGCATTGACGCCAACGCCTTTGGCTACCTGGGGGGCATCTCATGGGCCATCTTGATGGCGGCCTCAGCCCTGCAAAGCGCCGAGCGCCAAAATCGTCCTGGACCCGAAGGTCTCCTGCTGGATTTCTTTGACCACTGGGCGCACCACGACTGGCAGCAGCCGGTTGGCCTCAGTCCCCAGGCTTCCGAGCACCAGCCCTCTGGGCGGCGAGATCGCATGATGATCCTGACCAGCACCGAACCGCTGACCAACACCGCGCGCGCCATCACCCGAGACACGCGCCGCGTGATCAACGGCGAGCTGCAACGGGCCTGGAGTCTGCTGCAGAAGACCTCGGATTGGACGGCGCTCTTTGACCCTCAGGGCATTCTGGAGGGCTATCCGCACACCCTGGAGTTGAAGCCGCCGCCGGGGAGCGACGACCCGTATGGGTGGCTCAAGAGACAGGGTCTGACCACGCTCCTGCACCTGGAAGACGCCCACGACGTCCCTTTGCGGCCAGTGCCTCCCAAAGGCGAAGCGGTCTTGGTGATTGGCTGCGCGGCGGACATCTCCTGACCACTGCCAATCCAGGGCGGTGGAGCAGACTCTGAGGCCCTTTGGGCTTGTCGGGAGCGACCTTTGGTGGCCACGAACAGCCTATTCTCCGGGTCGGACTTCGACCAGGAGGGCGTCGCCGTTTTGGTAGGGGATGGCGATCTTGCCGCGCGCCTGTCGCAGCTTGGCGGCGTCGGCCGCCGAGCCCCAGGAGACATCAAAGATCCTGATTTTGGACAGCGACTCGGGCTTGAAGTGCAGGATCAGGCCGTCTCTGGGAACCCCAAAGAAGAAATGGCCCACCATGTTGCCGCGTCTGAACGGGACGCCGACGTCGTAGGGCGCGGGCATGTCGTGGGTTTCGGCTTTGACGGCGGTGTGCCCGGGGGGCGCGATGACCATCAAGGTGTAGGCGCCGCGACGCGAGCGGACTTTGAGCCGGGTGAGGCCTTCCTGGGAAGGGTCGAGTTCTTTGAAGACCGGGGAGCGGTGTGGGGAGGCGTCGGTGACGGCGGTGCCTTCGGGGGTGGCGGGCCAGGGGATGGGGTTTTGGGGGGCTTCGGGTTCGAGCAGCGGGGCGACCTTGCGGGGCAGCTCGGGGCGAAGTCCGGTCAGGGTCAACGGACGCTGGAAGACGGCGTGGCGGACGGTGTCTTCGTCGGTGGCGGCGTAAACGGTGACGATGTTGAGTCCAGCAGGGCTCCAGGTGGTGGCGCGGGGGGTGAGCAGGGCCACAAAGGTCAGGATGGTGGCGACCGTCAGGGTGCCAGCCAGGGGCCAGATGCGGCGCCGGGTCAGGGTAACGGGGGTGAGCATCGGGGCCATGGGGCTGGCCATCAGCGCCACCGGGATCACCACGACCATCGATGAGAAGAGGCCCACGGCGTCGGGCAAACCGAGCGTCAGCGGCATCCACAAAATCACGGCCACGGCCATGGGCACCGCGCAGGCCCAGACCTTGCCTTCGCCCGACCAGGAGCGCCGCTGTCGAATCAGCACAAGCTGGGTGATGGCGGCCGCCAGCGCGGGCAGCACAAACATGTGGGAGATGCCGGGCAGAAAGAGCGCGCTGATCAGCGCCGCCAGTGCCCACCAGCCCCAGATTCCGGCCCAAAAGCCCCAAAAACGCCCGCCTTTGCCCACCAGCGCGACCAGCGCCACTGGCCCAGCCACGCCCAGCGTCCAGTAGATGGCCACAAAGGGCCAGGACACCGACCACCAGGGTGCGGGGTGGCCGCTGGCGGCACCGATGGCGGACTCAAAGATGGTGCCAAACACCACCGCGACCACCACGCTCAGCGGCGCCGCCACCGCGCCGACCACCAGGCGGATGGTGCCGATGCGTTTGCGGCGCATCCAGACCCCGGCCAGCAAGAGCGCCAGCGTCAGCAACGCCAGCGGCAGCGCCAACCCTGCAGGGTACGAGAGCAGCGCCACCGACCAGACATCAAAGTAGATCGCCTGCCCATCGGCGCGGTCCTGCAAGTCGGCCTGAAGCAGCGAGCGCGCCAGCGCCAGGACATTGTCCCCATGGTGCTGGAGGCTGCCTCGATCGAGGTTTTCCAGGTTGTCGAGCCGGGTGTGGTAGTGGCTTAGGTTTTCGATGAAGCCAAAGTTGGCCCCGTCGTGCTGGTTGGTGCGATGGACGGTGAAGTCGGTGTCGTTGGGCAGGATTTTGTAGATGGTGTCGTAGAGGGAGCTGGTCAGCGGGTGCGGCATGGCGCGGGCGTGGCCGATCATCCAGGCGTTGCGCGGGCCGGTCTCAAAGAGGTAGCTGGGGCCGCTGCTGCCTCTGGCCTCCATGTTGAGCACCACGTCCTCGGGGTGGCTCCAGTGGTGCTTGTCATAGAAATAAGCCCCCAAAAGCCCCATCTCCTCACCGTCGCTGATGAAGACCTTGATGGGGTTGACCCGCTCGGGGTCGGTCTTGAGCGCGCGAACCATCTCCACGATCGCCGCCACCGCAGCGCCATCGTCCCCAGCGCCAGGGCCAGCGGGCACCGAGTCGTAATGGGCCGAGAGGACCACCCCGGGTTTGTCGAGCGGCTCGCTCTCAAAGCGGGCCACCACGTTCTCAACCGGGGTGCAGAGCCCGTAGCTGGAGCAGGTGTACTCGCTCTGGACGTCGACCTCCATCTCCAGACCGCGCAGCGCCTCCACCAGACGGTCTTTGACGGCGCGGTTGGCGGGGCTGCCCACGGGGTGGGCGCGTTTTTTGGGTCCCAGGAGGGTTTCGAGCACGTCCCCGGCCCGCGCGGCCGAAAACGCCTCGGGCGCCTCGTCGTAGTCGGCGGGCGACGGCGGCCCTCCCGACACAAAAGAGATCAGCACGATCAGCCCCAGCGCCACCAGCGCCGACCAACCCGCGCGGTAGTCGTCGTCTTCGACCTCAGGCTCAGGCTCGGGCTCGGGTGCGGGTGTGGCTTCTGACTCGGGATCCGACGGGGTCGGCGCGCCGTCTTTGGCTTCGGGCACAGCGTCACCGTCAGACGCCGCTTTGGGGGCCTCTTTGGCGTCGTCGCCGGGCTTTTGGGGCTCGGCGTCCGTGCTTTGGGGTGATGTCGCGTCTTTGGGGCGCTCCGAGCCCTGGTCACCGTCCTCATCCTTGGCGTTGACCGGGTCCTGCGCCCGCGTGACGTCTTTGTCTTGCGGGGTGTCTTTGTCGCTCACAGCGTTCCGCCTCCCTGCGGTTCACGTGTCGGCGCAGTCTACACCGCCCCTCGAACGAAAAACAACTGCCACACCCACCACCGTCCACACGGGCACGATACAAATAAAAGAGTTCACATCTTATAATCCAATACAAGTCAGCGTCAGTCGGGATTAAAAAGGCAAGGCGAGCCGCGTTTGTATGGTGTGAGGGACCACATCGGGACAAGGCAAATCGCAGGGGTCGCGGCGGCGGCGATGGACAGTGGCAGACTGCCGGAGACCGGTGACCACGACCACAAAACCAGGGGAGACTGGGGACTGTGGGCATTTGCCAAGGCGCGGTGAATTGGGTTTTGATGGTGATCTCAACGCCATCAAGCCCAATGGCCCAAAGCTGGCGCGCGCTTTGCTTTGTCAGGCCCCATGCATGCTCGCGCCGCGTTTGCGCGCGGTCAAAAAGAGACAAACTTCACGCAGTGCCACAAAAGGGGATGAAGCCACCCCGACACACCAACCCACGCACGGCGTCAGAATACGGAGCGATAGAGGAAAAGATGAGGCAGGCAATCAAAGCACGCCGCGCGATGTGCGCGGTGGGAGCATGGATGATCGGGGCAGCGGCGCTCCTTGGCGCATGCACCGACGGCCCTCGACGGCTCTCGCTGCCGTCCGAGGACGAGATCGTGGCAGCCTTCCCACAGGAAGGATCATCCCAAAAGGCCCAGGAACCCAAGGCCAAGCCCCTGATGGTGACCATGACCCAGCCCGGAGGCACCATCCACACCCTCCAGGCCATCAATGTCAGCTTCAACCAGCCCGTCCAGATCCCCGACCCCGAAGCCGCCCCTCCCTTGACCATCTCGCCGCCCATCAAAGGCACCTGGCGCTGGCTGGGACAGCGCACCGTCAGCTTCATGCCCCACAAGAAGCCGGCGATGGCCACCCAATACACCGTGACCGTCTCCAAAGACCTGCGCAGCGCTGACGGCCAGACCATGGAAGGCGACCACACCTTCACCTTCAGCACCCCAGGGCTGCGCGTGGCGCGCTACGACCCATCCTGGTACAGCGCCCGGCTGACCAAGGACGACGTCCTCTTTGTCCAGTTCAACCTGCCCGTCGACAAAGAGCAGGTCACCGAAGCCCTGCTCCTCTACGGCGGCGCCAAACAGGTCCCCATCACCATCACGCCCACCAACAAGGACAAGGGCGGCGACAAAGTCCCCGAAGGCACCGCCTTCTTCATCAAACCCACCGGGGGCTTTCAAAACGGCATCAGCTACCGCATGACCATCGGCCGCTTCCTCAAGCCCAACAGCGGCTCCATGACCCTGGGCAGCGACTGGTCGCGCTCCTTCCAGACCTACGGCCCCTTCAAAGTCCAGCGCGCGCGCTGCGGCTGGGGCTACTGTGAGCCCAGCAGCAACTGGCAGATGGAGTTCAACAACCCCGTCACCGCCAAAGACATCCAAAAGTGCGTGTCGGTCTCGCCCCCGGTCAAATTCAAAGACCCCTACGGCTATCGCGGCTCCACCAGCGTCACGCTGCGCCCCGCCAACGCGCGCCCCGACACGCTCTACACCATCACCCTCTCCGGGCGCTGCAAGGACAACATGGGCAACGCCCTGGTCAACCCCGGCCCCCACACCATCCAGGTCCGCCCCTATCGCCCCACCGTCACCATGAACCGCGGGATCAACTTCATGGAGAAGGCCGAGCCCGGCCAAAAACTCACCTTCCCCATCACCCTGCTCAACACCCCCGACATCAACCTGCGCATGACTCGCCTGACCGAAGAGCAACTGCCCTCCTTCCTGAAGGGCTTTGGCGGTTGGTGGGGCGGCGACGACTTCAAAAACGGCATCACACCCCAGGTTTCTCGCCCGTTTGGCGTCAAATTGCGGTCCAACGTCAAAAAAACCTACGGCATCAACCTGGGCGAAGTGCTGGGCAAAGAGCAGGCCGGGGTGGTCTTCCTCGACGTCCAATCCGACGCCTACGATCAAACCCACAGCTACCACCGCAAGCGCTACCACAAGTCCCTGGTGCAGGTCACCGACATCGGCCTGACGGCCAAATACAGCCCCGACTCGGTCCTGATCTGGACCACCAGCCTCTCCAAGGCCACCCCCGAGGCCGGGGTCCGCGTGGCCATGCGCACGGTCGACGGCGAGCTGCTCTGGGAAGGGCTGACGGACAAAGACGGGCTGGCGCGCGGTCCGGGTCTGAAGACCTTTGGCAGCAAGCGCCCCCGCGTCATCCTGGCCAACCGCGGCAAAGAGTTGAGCTTCATCGACCTGGAAAACTGGAACATGCAGGTCATGCCCTACCGCTTCAACCTGCCCTACGCCTGGGACGCCCCGGCGGTGGCCCTGCGCGGCCACATCTTCACCGAGCGCGGCGTCTACCGCCCCGGTGAATCGACCCACGTCAAAGGCTACCTGCGGCTCGACAAGGGCCGCACCATGGAGGTCCTGCCGGTCGACCGCGCCCGCGTGGTCGTGCACGACTCGCAAAACAACGTCGTGATGGATCAGGAGATCGCCATGACCGACCTGGACGGCTTTGACGTCGAGGTCCCGCTGCCCGAAAACGCCTCGCTGGGCACGTGGTCCATCAAGGCCACCCCCGTGGGCATGGACGGCGGCTTTGAAGGCAGCGCCCACGGTTCCTTCCGCGTCGAGGCCTACCGCGCCCCCGACTTTGAAGTCACCATGGACCCCGCCAACAACGACGTCACCATGGGCGAGAGCGCCGAAGTGACCATCTCGGGCCAGTACCTCTTTGGCGCCCCCATGAGCAACGCCAAAGTCAGTTGGTCCGCCACTCGCCGCGAAACCAGCTTCAGCCCCCCCGGCTTTGATGGCTTCAACTTTGGCAACAACGAAGGGCGCTTTTGGTGGTACGGCTACGACGAGCGCCGCAGCGAGTCGGCCGAGAGCGGCCAGGGCACGCTCGACGCCACCGGGCTGCGCAAGGCCAACTTTGAGGTCCCCGCGCTCGACACCATCAGCGGCCCTCAGGAGTTGCTGGTCGAAGCCAGCGTCACCGACGTCAACCGTCAGGTCGTCTCGGGCTCCACGCGCGTCAAGCTCCACCCCGGCCAGTACTACCTGGGCATCAAGCGCCCCGGTTACCTGGTCGAGGCGGGCAAAAAGATGGACCTGAAGCTGGTGGCGGTCACCCCCAAAGGCAAGACTGTCAGCGGCCAAAGCGTGGAGGTCGATCTGGCCAAGCGCACCTGGACCTCGGTCCGCAAGACCATGGCGGGCGGCGGCACGACCTGGGTCAGCGAGGCCAAAGACAAGGTCGTGGCCAACTGCAAGGTCCGCACGGCCGCCCGCGCGGTGTCCTGCCCCATGGCGGTCAACGACCCCGGCTACTACGTCATCAAAGCCCGCAGCAAGGACAACAAAGGCCGCACCATTGAGAGCAACACCAGCGTCTACGTCTGGGGCGGTGGCTGGTCCTGGTGGGGCAAGAGCGACGACGAGCGCATTGACCTGGTGGTGGACAAGGCCAAGTACAAGGTCGGCGACAAGGCCCGCGTCATGGTCAAGAGCCCCTTCCGCAAAGCCCGCGCGCTGGTGACCGTCGAGCGGCGCGGCATCCTGGAGCAAAAGACCGTCGAGCTGCGCGGCAGCGCCTCCACCATCGAGGTGCCCATCACCGAAGCCATGCTCCCCAACGCCTACATCTCTGTGGTTCTCATCCGAGGCCGCGAAGACAAGCCCAAAAACGACGACGGCACCACCATCGACCCCGGAAAACCCGCTTTCAAGCTCGGCTACGCCTCCATCAACGTCGATCGCGGCGAGAAGGTCCTGTCCGTCTCTGTCGAGAGCGCCCGCAAGACCTACCAGCCTGGCGAGCAGGCCGAAGCGACCATTACGGTGCGTGACCACGAGGGCAACCCGGTCAGCGCCGAGGTCACCTTTATGGCCGTGGACGAGGGGGTCTTGAGCTTGACCGCCTACAAGACGCCCAACCCCATCGCAGACTTCTACCGCAAGCAGTCCATCGCCGTGATCACCTCTGAGAGCCGCATGGCGGTGGTGGCCAAGGTCGATGCCGCCAATGAAGACGGTGAGAAGGGCGATGAGGGCGGCGGCGGTGGCCCCGGGGGTCAGAGCGAGAACTACCGCTCGGCCTTTGCCACCACGGCGGCCTTCATGCCCACGCTCAAGACCGACACCAACGGTCAGGCCAAGGTCAACTTCAAGCTGCCCGACAACCTGACCGCCTTCCGCCTGATGGCGGTGGCCGCCAGCACCAGCAACCGCTTTGGTTCAAGCGACAGCCGCATCCAGGTCCAAAAGCCCTTGATGCTGCGCCCGGCGCTGTCGCGCTTTGCCTCCACCGGCGACACCTTTGAGGTCCGCGCCGTGGTTCAGGCCGTCGGTGAGAGCGCCGGTCAAGTCGAAGTCAGCGCCGAGGCAAGCGGGCCGGTGGAGTTGACCGGCTCGGCGACCTCGGTCGTGACGCTGGGCAAGGGTGAGATCAAAGAGGTGGTTTTCCCGGCGGTGGTCGGAGCGCCGGGTGAGGCGACGTTCCGGTTCAAAGCCCGCGCGATCGACGGCTTTGAGGCCGAGGACGCGGTGGAGATGAAGATCCCGGTGCGCTTCCCCGCGGTGGAGCGCAGCATGACCGAGACCGGCGTCATCAAGGCCCGCAGCGGCGACGAGCAGGCGCGCGTCTTCAAGCGCCTGGCGCTGCCCGAGGGCATCCGCACCGATGTGGGTGGTTTGGAGATCGAGTTGGCCTCCAGCGCCCTGGCCGAGCTGCTGCCAGGGTTGGACTACCTCATTGGGTATCCCTATGGCTGCGTTGAGCAGACCACCGGGCGGACGCTGCCGCTGGTGGCGCTGCGTGAGATGCTCGGTCAGGACATTGATCTGCCGGGGATCTCCAAAGAGGACGTCAACCGCTTTGCCCAGTCGGGCGTGGACCGGCTCCTGTCGATGCAGACCTACAACGGCGGCCTGGGTTACTGGCCCGGAGCCGATCAAGAACACCCCTGGGGCTCGGCTTACGGTGGTTTGGCGCTGATCAAGGCCTCGCGCACTGAGGGTCTGGAGGTTCCGCCCTACAAGCTCAACCGGCTGCTCAACTACCTGCGCTCGGTCGTGCGCGGCGACGCCTCGCTGCGCGCCAGTTGGAGCGCCCACTCGATGCCCAACATCCAGGCCTTCGCCGCCTATGTGTTGGCCGTGGCCGAAGAGCCCGACATCTCGGCCCACACGGTGCTCTTTGAGCGCCGCAGCTCGCTGTCCAACTTTGGCAAGGGGCTCCTGGCGATGGCCATGGCGCGCAGCGGCGACGACAGCAGCAAGCCCATGATCCGCCGCCTGATGGCCGCCATGCTCACCAACGCCGACGTCAACGGCATCGAAGCCCACGTGCACCGCGACGGCGACTACTACTGGGAGTTGATGGACTCGGACGTGCGCTCGGACGCCATCGCGTTGATGGCCATCATGGCCTCCAACCCCACCGACGAGCTCAGCGCCAAGTTCGCCCGCGGCCTGCTGGCGGCCCGCAAAGGCGGCCGTTGGCTGAGCACCCAGGAGAACGCCTTCGCCGTGCTCTCCTTGATGGAGTACTTTGGCAAAACTGAGAGCGGCACCCCCGACTACACCGCCGTGGTGGGCCTTGGCGGCAAGGTTCTGGCCGAGGAGCGCTTTAAAAAGCGCGAGATGAACCCCCGGCGCATCTTTGTCCCCATGCAAGAGCTGGTCAAACTCAAAGACCCGGTGGTGGCGATGCTGCGCGAGGGCAAAAATGGGCCGCTCTACTACAACATGAAGCTCAGCTACGCCCCCAAAGACCCGCCCTCCAAGCCCTTTGACAACGGCTTCACCCTGCGGCGCGAGTACCTGGTGGCCGAAGGCTCCAACGCCGGTCAGCCCACCAAGGGGATCAAGGCTGGAGAGCTGGTCAAGGTTCGCCTGACCGTGGTCGCCCCGCGCGACAGCCGCTACGTGGTCATCAACGACCCGCTGCCCGCGGGCCTGGAGCCGGTCAACACCCGCTTTGCCACCACCGCCCCCTCGCTGGCCAACGCCGTCAAAGAAGACAACGAGGACGACTGGGACAGCTGGGACTGGTGGTACGGCTACCACAACTTTGACCACATCGAGCAGCGCGATGACCGGGTCCTGCTCTTTGCCGACTTCCTGCCCTCGGGCATCTACACCCACACCTACCTGGCGCGGGCCACGACCCTGGGCGACTTCGCCACCCCGGCCGCCTTCGTCGAAGAGATGTACAACCCCGAGGTCTTTGGCCGCACCGAAGCCTTTGAGTTTGAGGTCAAGTGATGTCCACCCAGCCATCGCCCCAAAGGGCGCCTGCCCCCCAATCCCAGGCGCCCACGCAGACCCACGCGCCGGACGCACCGCGCACCGGCACTCTGCGCGCCAAAGCGCGCCGCTTCTTTCAGCGCGCGCTCATCGGCGGCCTGCTCGCCATGGCGCTGGTCACCGTCTGGGTGCTGGCCGTGCCCTTCCCGGCCGAACTCCTGGCCCCGGACACGGTCACCAGCGCGCAGATCCTGGACCGAGACGGGCGATTGCTGCGCGAAGTCCTCCAAAACCCCCAAAAAGGCCGCGCCCGCTGGGTCCCGGCCTCCCAAATCTCGCCCCACCTCATCCAAGCCACCATCCACACCGAGGACAAGCGCTTTGAAAACCACAAAGGGGTCGATCCGCTGGCCATCCTTCGGGCCGTCTGGCTCAACGTCAGCGGGGGGCGAGTCATTAGCGGTGCCTCGACGCTGACCCAGCAGACCGTCAAGATGGTCATGCCCCAGATGCGCCGCCGCACGCTGGCCACCAAAGCCCGCGAGGCGGTCTGGGCCGTGCGCCTGGAGCAAGCGCTGAGCAAGCCCCAGATCATGGAGCAGTATCTCAACCGCGCCCCTTACGGAAACCAGCTCTTTGGCGTCGAGGCCGCCGCCCGCGCCTACTTTGGCAAGTCGGCCAGCGAACTCTCGCTGGCCCAATCCACGCTCCTGGCCGCCATTCCTCAGGCGCCCGGCGTCACCGAACCCCGCCGCCACAAGCGCCGCGCGGTTGCCCGTCAGCGTTTCCTTTTGGGTGTCATGCGGGGGCGCGGCGCCATCACCGAAGACGCCTACCGGCAAGCGCTGACCGAGCCCATCGAGATCCGCCGCCACACCTCAGAGGTGCTGGCCATGCACTTCACCGACGAGGTCCTGCGCCGCCTCAAGACCCAGCACTCCCCCCTGCCCGCCCAGATCAACACCACGCTCGATCTGGAGCTGCAAACCCGCGTTGAGGGGATCATCAACGCACAACTGGAGCGCCTTGAAGACCGTCAGGTCGGGCAGGCGGCGGTGTTGGTGCTGGACAACACCAGCGGCGACGTGCTGGCCTGGGCAGGGTCGCGCGGTTATTGGAGCAAGCGCCGCCTTGGCTCCAACGACGGCGTTTTGGCCCTGCGTCAGCCCGGCTCCACACTCAAACCCTTTGTCTACGGCCTCTACTTGGAGCGCGGCGGCACCGCCGCCGACATGCTCGACGACCTGCCCACCCAGTTTCCCACCGACACGGGCGTCTACATCCCCAAAAACTACGATCAGCGCCACCGGGGCCCTGTAAGCCTGCGCCAATCGCTGGCCAGTTCGTTGAACATCCCCGCCGTGGCCGCAACCGCCGTGGTCGAACCCCGACGCGTGCTTGAGAGGTTGCACAAGGCGGGGATGAAGAGCCTGGAGCTTGACGCCGAACACTACGGCTTGGGGATTTCGCTGGGCAACGGCGAGGTGACCATGCTGGAGTTGGCGGGGGCGTATGCGTCGTTGGGGAGGATGGGGCGGTGGAGGCCTGCGCGGTTGATCGACGCCATCGACGGCCAACGCGTCCGCGATGATGCCCACCAGATGGAGACCGTCTTCAGCCCCGAGGTCACCTACCAGTTGCTCGACATGCTCAGCGACGACGCCGCCCGCGACAAGGGCTTTGGCCGTGACGGCCCGCTGGCGCTGCCCTACCGCGTGGCCGCCAAGACCGGCACCAGCACCAACTTCCGCGACAACTGGGCGGTGGGCGTCACCCCCGGCTTTACCGTCGCGGTCTGGGCTGGCAACTTTGACGGCACCCCCATGCAACATGTCAGCGGGGTCACCGGCGCCGCCCCCATCATGCGGCAGGTCTTCCAGGCCCTCTACCCCAAAGCCGCCGGTCCTCAGGACGTGGCCTGGTTTACCCAGCCCCGCAACCTCCACAAACACACCGTCTGCGCGCTCAGCGGCCACCCCGCAGGCCCCCACTGCCCCACCACCAGCCAGGAGCTTTTCATGGACGGTCGCCGAGGCGCCTCTGGCCCCGCCCAGGACGGCGGACACCGGGTCGCAGGCCCCCACACCTGCCAGGTTCACGTCGCCCACACCATCGACACGCGCACTGGAGGCGTGGCAGGCCCTGGCTGCGACCCCGCCTTCACCCAACAGGCGCTCTTCCATCGTCTCCCCCACCGCTGGCTGGAGTGGGGCATGAATCAGGGCCTTCAACTCGAACCCCAGCACTGGTCTCCGCTTTGCCCCGGTGAAGGCCCCGTCTCTTCACGCAGCGCGCCCTCCACCTCCAACGTCCAACTGGTCCACCCGCTGCCCGGTGATCAGTTCTTCATCGACGCCGACGCCCCCAAAGCGCACCAGAAAATCACGCTGCGCGCCCAGTGGCCCGGCGCCGCCCCCAGTCAGTCTCTGACATGGTTCATCAACGGCCAGCCCCTGCGCACCGTCCAGGCGCCCTACACCACTGCGTGGACCCCTGAGCCGGGGCACCACACCATCGGCGTTGGCCAGGATGCCCCCGAGGCCCAGATCCACATCACTGTGCAGTGACCCCCTCCAGATCCCCCCCGCGACTCCGATACACAGTCGACTGACCATCGAGCGGAGTTTGCCATCATGCACCTGCAATCCAGCCGACCCAATCTTCAGAGCGCCACCGCCGGCGGCGCCGCGCGCAGCAACAGCGTCCTTCGGGTAAAGCGCGTCACCCTGCCCCGCTACGAGGTCGAATACCGCGACCAGAACCTGGCGATCACCAACGCCTGCGGCATCCGCGACAAACGCACCATCGTCTTCCCCTTCTCGCTGGAAGAGGCCCCCGGCGCGCAGATCGTGCTCGACCTCTCGGTCATCGGGCAGGCCTTCTCGGTCTCGTTGCTCTTTCGCGTCATCGCCCGCGACGGCCAACAAACCATCCTTGAGTGGTGGGCGCGGCGCCAAACCGACCCGGCGCTGCTCGATCTGTGGATCGAGTCCCTCAACCCAAGCCCCACCCCAGACCAGGCGCAAACCAAAGACGCTCCCGAGGCCAAGCAAGCGCAAAGCCCCCAAACGCCAGAGCCCGAGTTGAGCACCCTCTACGACCTGTGCCGCCGCGCCCTGTCCCAAAACCCCTTCACCGCACTGGGCATCCACTGGAGCGCGTCACCCTCAGACATTTTTGAGGCGCACCAGCAAATCCAACAGCAAATGTGCCAATACAACGGGCATGCGGGCCTGCGACCCCGTGCCAAAGCCCTCCTCCAGGAAGCCTCCCGCAACATGGAGCGACTCATGGAGTCACTGTCCACCGACACAGGCCGCCGCGCAGCCAGAGCCCGCTTTGTCCCCAAACACCAACTCATCCACGCCCGCGAACTGCTTGAATCACAGATCGCGGTGGCCCGTGTGCGCCAAAACGACCGGCTGGTGCGGCGGTTGGAGCGGCAGTTGAAGGAAATTTAAAAAGCGTTGTGTTTTCGGGGGTTTGTAAAGGTCCCTGGGACCTTACCAAAGCTCGCAAAAGACCACCATTTTGACACCCGACCAGGGTGACCCCATCTTGTTTCAGGACACTTTGCGGGCCACATGCCCACACTGCCTGAGAGATGAAATGCACCGCTGGTTTCTGCTGCTGACCCTCCTGCTTGTGTTGCCGACGACCGCTTTTGCCCAAGAAGGCAAAGGCATTGACTCGCCGCCGCCCCAAATGGCCAAAGCCCCCAAGGCAAACCCCCAGCCCATTGTGATGGAGGGGGTCATTCAGAGTGCTTTTGCGGGCAAGCAGCACGTGGTCTATGTCTTGCCGCCGGACTATGAGACCAGCGGACGGACCTA
This sequence comes from uncultured Pseudomonadota bacterium, assembly GCA_937123825.1. Classification (GTDB taxonomy): domain Bacteria; phylum Myxococcota_A; class Bradymonadia; order Bradymonadales; genus CAKZKQ01. The sequence continues at coordinate 22,393 of CAKZKQ010000477.1, read as the reverse complement.
CCCGGCGGTCTTGTCTTTTGCGGGTCTTGGGGAATCGGTGCGCGGCAACAAGGCCGGAGCGTGGGGTTGGGTGGAGAAGTATGGGGTGGTGCCTGCGATGGCGGCGCTGCATCGGGGCGATGATCTGCGCAGCGAGGACTTTCAGGGGCTGGTGACCGGCCAGGAGCTGGAGGGCTACAACAAGGTGCTGCGCGAAAACCCCTACCAGGGGGTCATTCTGGTCTGCCCCTACCCGCCCAACGTGCTCAAGGGCGCTGTGCATCGGCCCGATTACGAGCGTTACCTCTTTGAAGAGCTGCTGCCGTACACCCAGAAGCACCTGCGGGTGCCCAAAACCCCCGAGGGATGGGGTGTGGATGGGATTTCGCTGGGCGGTCTGCTCTCGACCTACATTGGCTTTAAGTACCCGGAGTATTTTGGGGCGATTGGGAGCCAGCAGGGTTCGGTGGGTTCAAGGGCGGTGCTTTTGGATCGACTGCGCAAGGACAAGATCGACATCCTGCGCACCCGCAAGCTCAACGTGGCCACCAGCGACAAGGATGGGTTCAAGGGGAGCATCACGCAGTTTAGCGCGCGGCTGGCCAGGGCAGGGTTGGAGCATCGATTTACGGTGCTCAAGGGGCGCCACAACAAGCGCTTTGTCAAAGGACCTGGGTCGATGGAGCTGCTGCTTTTTCATGACCGGGCACTGAACAACAACGGGGCCATGCCGCCTGAGCAGCGCTGAGTTGCCGCGCAGCCGCCTGATGGGCGCTCAGCGGCGGAACCAATCGCCAAAGAGTTCGGTCATTTCGGTGGCGACGGGCATTTCGATGTTGCGCGTGGGCAGGAACTCCACGGTCACGTCGCGGCGCTTTCCGGGCCGCTTCAGGCGCAGCTTGACGGGGATGTTGACGCGCCCGGGTTCAAATTTGATGTCTTTGATCACGTCCCCTGGCCTCACACCGGCGCGTTGGGCCTCGGAGTCGCCTGTGACGCCGGTGATGGTCGCCCCCTTGAGTTCGGGCTGTGAGGCGTCAAAACCCAGGTCGTAGACCGGAAATGGCAGCTCCAGGACGATGATACCGCCGCGCGCGAGCCCTTCGACCGGCAGTGGCGCGGTGCCATCCACAAAGTTTTGAAAGAAATCGCCCCAGGGCCGCTCGGTGGCATCCGAGAGCAGGCGCAGGATATCGGCGTTGGTGTAGCCGTGGGGGTTGTAGCCCAACTCCTGCTCCATTTTGCGCAGCAAGATGTCGAGCGTCTTGAGACCTTGGCTGTCGGCGCGCAATTCCACGTCCAGGAGGAGACCCAGGAGCGCGCCCTTGGCCACCGCCAGCTTCTTGAAGTCGGCGTTGTCGTCGTAGCCCGAGACCAGCTCGGGGCGACTGGTGTCGAAGGCGCGGGGATTGCTGTGGTAGTCTTTGATCCAGCCGTTGAGCATGGGCAAGAATTCGCGCGGCTCAAGGATGCCAAGCCCCATCAAGGTCCGCACGCCCAGGTAACGGGTCAGCCCTTCGGTGAACCAGGCCAGGTGACCGGCCCGGTAGGGGCTGCCTGGGATGTCGTGCTGGCGAGGATGGCACAGCTCTTCGGTCCACAGGCGCAGGTGGTCGCGGGCCAGCTTGCGCATGCGAACTTGATCGGTGGTCAGATCGGCGTCGGGGGGCACAAAGAAGACCGCGCCGCCGGGAACGGCCACCACGGCAGGCTCTGCGGCGGGGATGATGGCAGCCACGGCGGCGTTTCGGGGGTAACCGCCAAAGATCTTGGCGTGGTGGGCGACCATCTTCCAAATCTGGCGTCGGACCAGACCCTCGTCGGACTTCCATTGGCCGGTGATGGCCATTTGAATGTCGGCGTCCTGGACCTCTTCGGGCAAGATCCGCCAATCCCCGGCGATCAAGAGCGCGTCGCGCAGGTCACGGGCGCGGCGCACGCCGGTCTCTTTGCGGCCCCAGGTCGAGGCCACAGGCCAGTCTTCGGGTGTGTTGACCGCCAAACGCAGCTCTTCCCACGGCTCCACCCGCGCCTCGGGGACCGAAGGCACCACAAAGAGCCCCCTGCCCCACCCCACAAAGACCTCGCTGCCAGTGTAGGCCCGGCGCGCGGAGACCGCCCCTGTGGCGGCGCTCAGCGCCCCTTGCCGTCCAACCACCACATACCGCACGCGGATGTCGCGGCCTTCGATCTGGTCGACCTGCCACCGCCCCGGTTCGACCATCTTGGTGGGCAAACGCTGGTCGGTGCCTGCAACCCAGGCGTGCAGGTCGTAGACGTCTTCCCAGATCGGTTCGCCGTCCCACTGGGGCATGCTCAACTCGATCTGGTTGGCGCCAAGGTGCTCAAAGTCGATCTCTACCGTGGCCTGACGGGGCTGAACGGTGAGGGTGTATTGGACAAGGGGCGTCGGCGCGGCCAGCGCCCCCTGGCTTGCAGGCGGCGGCGCTGTGGCGCAGCCCACCGCCATCACCATCACCCAGAGAGTCAGAGCGACGCTTTGCCAGCCGAGGATTGCTTGAAGACGGTTGGGCACGGTTGGGCCTTTGATGGGACAAGGAAAGGTTGGGGAGGCGGCCGGTTGGCGCCCACACACAGTGATGGGCGGCTTGGGATGGGGGCCAGCCCCCAAACCCCCGCCGGGGGCGCGCCCCCGGACCCGCGACGCTTAGACCAGCTTGATGACGTGGTAGTTCTTTTTGCCTGCGCGCAGGACCAGCATGGACTCGCTGGCCAGATGCTCCAGGGTGACGGCGGTTTCGGGCGCGATGCGCTCGTTGTTGATGTAGCCGCCGCCCTGCTTCAGAAGGCGCCTGGCGGCGCCTTTGGAGGCTTGCAGGCCCACCTCGGTCATCAAGTCGAGGATCGGCACGCCGTCGCCTTCAAGGCGGCTGCGCTCGACCTCGGTGGAGGGCACGTCGGCAAAGATCGCCGCCAGATCGCGGTCAGAGAGCCCCGCGATGCGCTCGCCAAAGAGCATCTTGCTGGCCGCGATGGCCTTGTCGGCCTCGTCTTTGCCGTGCACCAGCGCTGTGACCTCGTAGGCCAACGCGCGCTGCACCTGCCCTCTGTTGCGGCCCTCTTCGATGTCTGCCACATGGGCGTCGATCACCTCTTTGGACAAGAAGGTGAAGGTGCGCAGGAGCATCGGGACATCGGCGTCGGGCCGGTTGATCCAGTACTGGTAGAACTCGTAAGGGCTGGTCCGCTCGGGATCGAGCCACACGGCCCCTTTCTCCGTCTTGCCCAGCTTCTGCCCACTGGCCGTCGTCAAGAGCGGCATCGTCAGCCCAAAAGCCGACTCTCCAGACTTGCGCCGGATCAACTCCGTGCCCGCCGTGATGTTGCCCCACTGATCGGAGCCTCCGATCTGGAGGGCGCAGCCGCGCTCGGTAAAGAGGTGGTAGAAGTCAAAACCCTGGATCAGCATGTAGCTGAACTCGGTGTAGCTGATGCCCTGCTCGCGGTTTTCAAGCCGTGAGCGCACAGAGTCCTTGGCCAGCATGGTGTTGACCCTGAAGTGCTTGCCGACCTCGCGCAGAAAGTCGATGAAGCTCCACGGCCCCAACCAGTCGTGGTTGTTGACGATCGGAATCTGGGCCGACGCGTCGTCCCCGGCCGTAACGCCCTCGGGGTGCATGGACAAGGCGCGCGCCAGGATGGTCTGGAGCTGCGCGTGGATGCCCTTGAGGTTGGCCTCGATCTGCGCTTCGCTGAGCAAAGAGCGCTCGGTGGCCTTGCCCGAAGGATCCCCAATCCGACCGGTGGCGCCGCCGACCAACGCGATCGGGCGGTGGCCGTGGCGCAAGAAGAACGCCAGGCCCATCATCGGCACCAGGTTGCCCACGTGCAGGGAGTCGGCCGAAGGATCAAAACCGCAATAGAGCGTCACACAGCCGTCATCGAGCTTTTCATCAAGCTCCTGGTGGGTCAGCTGTTCGATCCGATCTCGCCAGGCCAACTCGGCCAGGACGCTGCTCTTGAATGCGCTCATCAATATCCTCAAACGATGGTTTTGGTCAGGAGCCCATTTGGATGAACACTCCTGACATCGAAGCGCACCGCGTCGACCGGCACGATGCGCCAAAGCAGACACATAGTAATCGTGGCGCCACCGATGGCAAGAGCCCAGACGACTGACACGCACAAAGTTGTGGGGATGGGGAAAAATCCCTCGCCCGTGGAGCCCAAAAGGCCGACGGGCGAGCGAAAGGCTCAGCGGGCGAAATCGACGGCGCGGGTTTCGCGGATGACGCAGACCTTGATCTGACCGGGGTAGGTCAACTCCTGCTCGATGCGGCGCGCGATGTCTTTACTGAGCATGTGGGCCTGATCGTCAGAGACGCTGGTGTGCTCGACGATGACGCGCAGCTCGCGGCCCGCCTGGATGGCGAAGCTCTTTTCGACGCCGTCGAACTCGCTGGAGATCCGCTCCAGGTCTTCGAGGCGGCGGATGTAGGTCTCCAGGATCTCACGGCGAGCACCGGGGCGAGCGCCAGAGAGGGCGTCGGCGGCCATGACCAGGTGGGCGTAGACCGACTTGGGCGGCACGTCCTCGTGGTGAGCGGCAACCGCGTTGACCACAATCGGATCCTCGTTGTACTTGCGGCAGAACTCACCGCCGTTGACGGCGTGGCTGCCCTCCATCTCGTGGGTGACGGCCTTGCCGATGTCGTGCAGCAGACCGGCACGGCGAGCAAGCTTGGTGTTGAGACCCAGCTCTGAGGCCATCATGCCGCAGAGGAAGCCGACCTCGATGGAGTGTTTCCACTGGTTTTGGCCGTAGCTGGTGCGGTAGCGCAGCTTGCCGACGAGCTTGAGAAGCTCGGGGTGGATGTTGTGGAGGCCGAGTTCGAAGGCGGCGGTTTCACCGGCTTCTTTGATGCGCTTGTCGACTTCGGAGCGCGTCTTTTCGACGACCTCCTCGATGCGCGCGGGGTGGATGCGTCCGTCGGCGATGAGGCGCTCCAGGGAGAGCCTGGCGACTTCGCGGGCCACGGGGTTGAAGCCCGAGAGGACGACGGCCTCGGGGGTGTCGTCGATGATGAGGTTGATGCCGGTGGCGGCTTCGAGGGCGCGGATGTTGCGGCCTTCGCGGCCGATGATGCGTCCCTTGATGTCGTCGCTGGGGATGGGCAAGACGGAGACAGTGCGTTCGGCGACGTACTCGCCGGCGTAGCGCTGGATGGCGACCCCGATGACCTTCTTGGCGCGGCGGTCGGCTTCGGCGATGGCTTCCTCTTCGATGCTCTTGATGAGGCGCGCGGCTTCGAGCTTGGCGTCGCCGGTCATGCGTTCGATGAGGGTCTTTTTGGCCTCCTGCGGGGTCATTCCGGCGACCTGGGAGAGCTTCTCTTCGGCCTCTTTGTAGGAGGCGTCGAGCTTGGCTTCACGGTCTTTGAACTTTGTTTCGCGTTTTTGGAGGTTTTTGTCGCGGTTTTCGAGCGCCTGCTCCTTGGAGTCGTACATTTCGGCGCGACGGTCGAGGTTTTCGTCGCGTTTGTCGAGTTGATTTTCGCGCTTGTCGAGCTTCGACTGGCGCTCTCTAAACTGTGCGTCGGTCTTCTGGGTGGCCTTTTGATGCGCCTTGCGCTCATCTTCAAGCTCTTTGCGCAGCGTTTCGCGGGCCTCTTCGGCGGTTTCGCGGGCTTCGACTTCGGCCTTTCGTGTGGCGTCGTCGGCCTGGCTGCGTGCAGTGCTGAGGATCTGCTCGGCTTCTTTTTCGGCCAGCGCTTTTTCCTGGCGGTTGAGTTCACGGGCTTTGTTGGAGCCCATGAAGTATCCAGCAACCGCGCCAATGATCAGCGCCACCAGGCCCACCAATGCAAATTCCATTGCGTGCCTCTCTATGGTTCAGGGGGTGTATGGGGCAAACTCCGGCTGTCCCCACTGGCAGCCGGTCCCTGTGTCAACGGGCGCTCTGGCAGCGCTTTGGCGTGCCAGCAGCCCGACGGCGTCACAATCATCTCCAGGGTTTGATCGTGGGGTTCGTGCGGGAGTCGGTCGACCAGTTGCCAGTCGTATCCAAGGCCCACAGCCACGATCGTGCGTTGTGTTCGGATCAGTTCCAGAAAGCGATCATAATAGCCCCCGCCGTAACCAAGGCGAGCACCGTGGACATCATACGCCAGGGCAGGCACCACCACCAGATCTATGCTCTGGGGTTCAACGGGTGCTCCGACGGGTTCCATGATGCCGTAGGCTCCGGCGCGCAGCACAGCGCGGACAGCGCTCGCGGCGCCGGGCGCACCAAGCGCGATGGGGTCGGCGCCGGGGGCGTGAAAGGTCAGTTGTTTGTCTTTGGGATGGCTGCGCGGCAAGACGACGCGTTTGCGGGCCAGCACAGGGTCGTCCAGCCACAAAAGGGGGTCGAGTTCCGCTCTGAAGGGGCTGTAGAGGGCGATGGTGTCGGCGCGCACGAGTGCGTCGAGCGCGAGAGCGTGCTCCATGGCCGCACGAGAGGCTTGCTCGGCGGCGGTGATCGGCGTCGCCAGGCGGCGCGCCTTGAGGCTGTGCCTGAGGGTGTGTTTGCTGCCCGCATCCGGTTGGCAAACACGTCCTGGCACCGCCTTGTCCGTGGGCATGAGGACACCAGCCCTTGTATATATTCTCGGCGCCTTGGCGCCAAAGCAGGGCGCCGGACGACCGTAGAAGACGTCAGCGAACGTCCGGCCGGCGGCGCGCAGCCCCCTGGGTGACCTCGGCGGTCTCGGACCAGGCAGGTTGCTGGGGGCGCGGATCGGAGTCGGTGTGTCCAAGTTCGCGGTCGAGGAAGTCGAGCATGGCCATGGAGCGGCGCTCAAACTCCTGCTGAAGGGTTTCGCTGTGATCGCGCTCGGCAAAGAGTTCGTCGGCGATCTGGAGGGCAACCAGAAGGCAGATTTTCTCAAAAGGCGCGCGCGGGGCGGCGCCCTTAAGGGCCGTGACCTGATCGCTGACATAATCGGTCAGCGACTGCAGGTAGGCATCATCACGATTCGTACGCAGGCTGAGCTTCTGGCCTGCGATCTCCAACACCACCGAACGCTTTGACATGACTTTCCCTGTCCCTTCCTGGGCCCACCCCAACAGCCATCGGGGCTTATCCATGGGCCTCATGTGGAATGTATGGCGAGGTCCAATTCGTGGTCCCCGACGTTCTTCTCCAAAACAACTCCAATCAACCCCTGCACATCGGGATCGAACGCTTCAATAAGCATCATTTCAAGGGAAACCGTCAACCGGGACTTTTGCGCAGTATACGCACCAAAATCCCGTCGACACCGTCAGGGAGGCAAAGAGCCAATAAAAAAGGCGCGATCTTGTGGATCGCGCCTGGGGGCAAAGTGGATCAGGTGATCCAGACGCCGCGATTTTTACAGCGCCTGAAACATCACAGCAGATCAGTAGGTCTCGACCAGGGCAGCAAAGCCCATGCCGCCGCCAATGCACATGCTGATGACGCCGTAGCGGCCGCCGGTGCGCTTGAGGTGGCGCAAGAGGGTGGCGACCTGACGGGCGCCGGTGGTGCCCAGGGGGTGGCCGATGGCGATGGCGCCGCCGTTGGGGTTGACCTTGGCGGGGTCGATGCCCAGCTCGCGGACGCAGTAGGCGGCCTGGCTGGCGAAGGCTTCGTTGATCTCGAAGGCGTCGATGTCATCGAGGCTCATGTTGGTCTTTTCCATGAGCTTGCGGATGGCAGGGACGGGGCCGATGCCCATGATTTCGGGGCCAACGCCGACGACCGCGTGGGTGCGGAAGTAGCCAAGGGGGGTCACACCGAGTTTCTCGGCGGTGTCCTTGTCGGCCAGCAAGGCGATGGCGGCGCCGTCGGTCAACGGCGAGGCGTTGCCAGCGGTGACGGAGCCCTTGGGATCGAAGACGGGGCGCAGTTTGGCCAGGCCTGCGATGTTGGAGTCGGGGCGAGGACCTTCGTCTTTGGTGACGGTGATCTCTTTGACGCCGCCGGGGGTGATGACGGTGGTGTTGACCGGCACGACCTCTTCGGCCAGGAAGCCTTTTTCCCAGCCTTCGACAGCGCGGCGGTGGGATTCGAGGGCAAAGGCGTCCTGCTCTTCGCGGGAGACCTCAAATTTGCGGGCGACGTTCTCGGCGGTGGCGCCCATGGAGATGTAGGCCTCGGGGCACAGCTCCATCAGCTCGGGGCTGGCCGAGGGGGTGTTGCCGCCCATGGGGACCTGAGACATGCTCTCGGTGCCGCCAGCCAGGGCCACGTCGATGCCGCCCACAGCGATGCGGTCGGCAGCGATGGCGATGCTCTGGGAGCCGCTGGAGCAGAAGCGGTTGATGGTCATGCCGGGGACGGTGTTGGGCAGACCGGCCAAAAGGCCGGCCAGACGGGCCACGTTGAGGCCCTGGGGGCCTTCAGGCATGGCACAGCCCAGCACCAGGTCCTCGACCTGAGCGGGATCAAGATCGGGCACCTTGGCCAGAACCGCTTTGATGACCTCGGCGGCCAGGGTATCGGGGCGCGTGTCCTTGAAAGAGCCTTTGATGGCGCGGGTAAAGGGGGTGCGCAGGGCTTCCACGACCACAACTTCACGAGTCATTGTTTTTATCATCCATGGCTGGGGCCGACCCTGGTTTGCGGGCCGACCCGATCCGTTTGTTGGCTTACCTGAAGTTCTGCACGGACAGTGACAAGGAAAGTCTGTCTGTCAGTTGCGCAGCGGCTTGTTGTTCATCAGCATGTGCTGCATCCGATCCTGAGTCTTGGACTCACCAAGGAGGCTCAGGAAGACCTCGCGCTCAAGGTCGAGCAGGTGCTGCTCGCTGACGGGGGTGCCCGGCGAGGTGTCGCCGCCGCACAGGACCCCAGCGAGCTTGGCGCCGATGAGGCGGTCGTGGGCGCTGATCTGGTTTTGCTGCTCCATGGAGTAGAGCATCATGTCCACGGTCGCGGCCCCGGAGCGGCCCGGCAGGCGCAGCTTGAGCTCGCGCGGCGGGGTGAAGCCCTGGCGGCTCATGCCCAGCACGCGCTGCTTGGCGGCGGTCAGCAGGTGATCGCGGTTGAGGGTGATGCCGTCGGTGGGCTTCAGGAAGCCTTTTTCGCGACCCTGGACGGCGCTGGTGGCCACCTGGGCCATGCCGATGGTCATGAAGGCCTTCTTGATGAAGGGCAGCGGATCAAAGTCGCGGTCGTTGGCAAAACGGCCGTAGAGGTTGCGCAGCAGGTTGAGGTTGCCACCACCGCCGGGGATGAGGCCAACGCCGACTTCGACCAGACCGATGTAGAGCTCGGCAGCGGCCTGGACGCCGTTGCAAGCCCGGACGACCTCGGCACCGCCGCCGCGCGCCAGACCCGAGGGGGCCGCCACGACGGGCTTGGAGCTGTAGCGCAGGCGCTGGTGGGTCTGCTGGAGCTTGCTGACCAGGGCTTCAACCTGATCGAAGGCGCCCTGCTTGGCGGCCATGAGCATGAGCATGATGTTGGCGCCCGCCGAGAAGTTCTCGGCGTCGCGGTAGATCACCATGCCATCAAAGTCGGCCTCCATGATGTCCACGGACTTGGTCATCATGTCGATGATGTCGTCGTCCAGGGGGCTGAGCTTGTAGTTGGCCGAGGAGTGGAACTCCAGACCCAAGACGCCGTCGCCGATGTCCCAGAGGGTGGCGCCGAGGTTGCCGGCGACCTTGTTGGCGCTCTTGGTGGCCTTGAGGTGACCGAGCGAGACGTCTTTTTTGTGCTTCGGCACCAGCTCGTACTTGCCACTGTTGACGTCGTAGAAGGTCGGCTCGCCGTTCGCGTTGGTGCTGTAGAAGCTCTCGTGGCCGGTTTCGACCATCTTGATGACCCAATCGGCCACGTTGATGTCGAGCTTCTGCATGTGGGTGATGGTCTCTTTGACGCCCAGGGCGTCCCAGGCCTCAAACGGGCCCAACTCCCAGTTGAAGCCCCAGCGCATGCCGCGGTCGATGTTGACCACGTCGTCGGCGATTTCGCCCATGCGGCGCGCGGAGTAGGCCAGGGAGGCCAGGGTCACTTCGCGGGCCAGCTTGCTGCCGCGATCCAGCTCGATCTCTTCGCCCTTGGCGGCCTGGGCGAATTTGTCCACGTCGAAGTAGACGACCTTCTTGAGGCGAGCACCGACATCGTCGATTTTGCGGGCGGCACCGAGCGAGTCAAAGCGGACTTTGGCCTGCGCGGTGTACTCCATGGTGTCGACGTCGAGGGAGAGGATGGCCTTTTTGCCGTCCACTTTGGTCTTCTTGTAGAAGCCAGCGCCGGACTTGCGGCCCAGGCGGCCTTCTTTGACCAGGGTGCGGACAAAGTCCGGCACGTTGAAGATCTCGCGCTCTTCGTCGTCGGGCAGCGTGTCGTAGCAGTTCTGGGCGACGTGCACGAAGGTGTCGATGCCGACCAGGTCAGCGGTGCTGAAGACGGCCGACTTGGGGCGGCCCGTGGCGGGGCCAAAGACCTTGTCGACTTCTTCGACGCTGTAGCCGCCTTCGACCATCGCTTTGATGGTGCGCATCATGCCGTAGATGCCGATGCGGTTGGCGATGAAGTTGGTGGTGTCCTTGCCGTAGACGATGCCTTTGCCCAGCACCTCGGCGCCAAAGTCGGCCAGCAGCTCGGTGGCCTCCGGCAGGGTCTCCTCACCCGGCACGATCTCCAGCAGCTTCATGTAGCGCACGGGGTTGAAGAAGTGCGTCACCAGGAAGTGCTTGCGGAAGTCATCGCTGCGGCCTTCGAGCATGCCGGTGATGGACAGACCCGAGGTGTTGGAGGTCACCAGCGTGCCTTCGCGGCGGTGCTCTTCGACCTTGGCAAAGAGCTGCTGCTTGATGTCCATCCGCTCGACGACCACTTCGACGATCCAGTCGCACTCACTGAGGCGATGCATGTCATCATCAAAGTTGCCGATCTCAATCAGATCCAGGTCGGCGTTGGTGTAGAGCGCCGCCGGCTTGGTCTTTTTGAGTTTCTTCATCGCCCCGGCAGCATACTTGTTGCGGAACGCTTTGCTGCTGGTGTCCTCGCCCTCCTGGGCCTTAAAGGGCACGATGTCCAACATCAACGAGGGGATGCCCGCGTTGGCCAGGTGCGCGGCGATGCCGCTCCCCATGACGCCCGAACCCAGGACCGCCACCTTGCGAATCTTCTTGATCATCTCAACTCCGCCTGCTTCGGCACGCCGCATCCAAAGGGTGCCTTCCGAGCACCGCGCAGCGACGTCCACCATGAACAATTCTTACATCGAGAAAGGATTACCGCTTCAAGCGGGTCGCCCTTCCATCAACGTGGCAAAAACAACCCACTTAAATAATGAATCACCCTTCAGTTCGTCAACCCCTGAATGAATGGTCATTCACCAACCTGCATTCCAAAAAATGCGCTTCTTGCGCATCCAGAGGTCGTCTGTTTTGATGCACGGGCACAAGAGATGCTGTGCCGAATGTTGCAGAAATCAACATTGACCGGCCCATGCAGGCCGACAACGTGGAGCTTTACACCTTTATGAACCGCTCGCAGACCCGAATCGCGCTCGGCGCCCTGGCCGCCATGATTTTTTTGGCCAGCGCCTGCTCAGGCTCACAAAAACGTGCCGATAAAACGCCCAAGGCCCCGCCGGTGCCCTCCATGCAGGTCGCCAACCTGGGCCCCAAAACGGTGGCCTACGCCGTGGTGCCCAACCTCCAGGCGACCGTGGAGCGCTTTGAGTCCATGGTCACACAGCTCGACGGCAACCAGCGCTCACCGCTGCTGCCAGAGGTGATCACGGAGCTGTCCGGCATGGCGGGCTGGACCAACGTCAACGGCACCGCCTTTGACAAGCCCATGGGCGTCTTGCTCCTGGACACCAAGCCGGGCCTTGAGCCCAACGACGTGGCCATCTTCTTCTCCATCAAGGATGAGCAGGCCTTTGTGAACCAGTTTGACGGCGCTCAGGCTGGACCCGGCGGCAACGCCCACATCTTCACCTCCTACACCATCCCCGGCGGCAACGGCTACATCAACTTCATCGATGACAAGGCCGTCATCACCGCCGACGTCGAGACCTTTGCCATCTACAAAGGCGCCGTCGAGACGCTGGCCAAGAGCAACGCCAACGGTCAGGACATGCTCCTTGGCCTGGAGCTTGGCAACTACATGGCCAACCACAAAGCCGAGGTCGACCAGAGCCTCGCCGGTCTGCGCCAGATGATGGCCATGTTCAGCCCCCCCGGCGTCGGCGGCAACACCGACTCCGCCTTTGACATGCTCGACGTCTTCCTCAACGACACCGACCGCATGGAAGTGGGCGTGACCTTCAACCCCGACTCCGTCACCGTCGAAAGCCTCATGGCCTTCAAAGACGGCACCACCGCCGCCCGCTTCCTCAAAGAGCAGCCCGTGGCCAACACCGACATCCTCAAAGGCATGCCCGGAGACGCCGCCATCCTCATGTCCGGCGGCATCAACTTCAACGCCGCCGACGGCGCCATGAGCAAGTTCGTCATCCGCATGACCGCCTCAATGTTCCCCCCCGAAGTCCTCGAAGACCCCGAGTTCCAAAGCGCCTTCAACGAGTCCTTTGCCCAACTCGACAGCAGCATGGCCACCGTCTTCACCGGCACCGAAGGCCAGATGCCTTCCCTCATCGGCGGCTACGCCCAGATCTACACCGTCAAAGACACCGACAAATACCGCGCCGCCTATCGCAAAATGTCCCAGTTCTACACGCGCCCCGACGTGGCCAACACCCTCGTGTCCAGCATGGGTATGACCACCACCTTCACCCCCGATGCCTACAAGATCGGCGACGTCACCGTCGACCGCCTCACCATGACCTTTGACCCCGCCAAAGCCCAGGACCCCAACATGGCCATGGGCCTGCAACTGATGGGCATGACCGAGCCCATCAACACCGACATCGCCTGCGTCAACAAGCGCTGCTACACCGTCATCGACGCCGACCCCCGCCCCGCGCTGACCAACCTCCTTAAAACCAACAACAAAGCCCAACCCAAGCTCTCCCCCAACGTCGCCGTCGCCGCCAAACGCGCCCTGGCCAGCCCCACCCTCTTCATGTACTTCTCCTACGACGGCCTAGGCCGCATGCTCGGCGGCTTCGGCGGACCCAGCCCCTTTGAAACATTCGCCCCCAACCAGGGCGCCGACTTCAGCCTCTCCGCACGGGGCCGCTTTCTCATGACTCGCCTCAACATCCCACTGAAAGGCAAGGCCGCCGCGCAAGCCCAGTGATGGCCTCTGAGCCGTTCAAGGGGTTTGGATTGAGAAAACCCTTTAAAATCAGGGACTTGTAAAGGTCCCTGGGACCTTCCCAAAGCCTCACAGCACCCAAACAACCCCATCAAACCCCGCGCAGACCTCGGCTCGCCATCCAAGGCAGCGCTCAGAGTCAAAACCTCTGTGTTTCCGGGGGTTTGTAAAGGTCCCTGGGACCTTACCGAAGCGCAAAGCACACATTTCCACCGCCGCGCTTTGCGGGAAGGTTGAGTGCATAAAAACCGCTGTATTTTCAGACACTTGTAAAGGTCCCAGGGACCTTACCAGCCCCTCACTCCGACCGAGAACGCCCCATAAAGACGCTGCCGACCCCAAGCGCCAGGACCAAACCGGCCAGGACCAGGATCCAGGTGGGGGTATTTTGGGTGGGCGAATCTTTGGGGTCTGCGCTTTTCTCGGACGGTTTTTGGGTGGGCGTGGCCTGGGCGCCTGCGAAGCGCTGACGGGTGGCCAGGAGTTGGGGGTGGTCGGGCCCGAGGGTCGCTTCGTAGATTTCGAAGGCTTTGGCCAGCAGGACCTGGGCCAGCTTGGGGTCTCCCTGGGCGCGGTGGTATTCGGCCATGTTGGTGAGGCTGTCGGCGACGTCGGGGTGTTGGGCGCCGAAGGTGGCTTCTCGGATGGTGAGGGCGGATTCGAGCAGGGGTCCGGCTTCTTTGAATTGGCCCTGGCGGACGTAGAGGAGGCCGAGGTTGTCCATGTCGGTGGCGACCTCGGGGTGTTCCTTGCCGAGCGTTTGGGCGTCGATGGACAGGGCGCGCTCAAGCAGGGGTTGGGCGTCTTTGAGGCGGCCTGCTTCGAGGTGGAGGACGCCGAGGTTGCTCATGGTGCGGGCCAGATCAGGGTGGGTTTCGGGAAGGCTGGCGCGGCGGATGGACAGAGCGCGCTCGAAGAGGGGTTGTGCTTTGGTGGGTTGTTGAATGGCGAGGTAGAGGGCGCCGAGGTTGTTGAGATCGGTGGCCACATCGGGGTGATTGGGGCCAAGGAGGCGCTCGTCGAGGTCAAGGGTGCGCTTGTAGTAGCCTTCGGCGACCTCATGTTGGCCCAGCTCGGCGTTGACGGCGGCCAGATTGCCCAGGGATTGTGCCACGTCGGGGTGTTCCTGGCCGTGGGCGGACTCTCGGATGGCCAGGGCACGCTGGTAGAGGGGTTCGGCCTGGGTGTATTCACCGCGTTCGAAGGCCACGGCGCCGAGGTTGTTAAGGGTGGTGGCAACTTCGACGTGGTGGGCGCCAAGGACGGTCTCTTGGATGTCGAGGGCCTCGTCAAAGAGGGACTCGGCCTGATCGTATTGGCCTTTGAAGAAAAAGAGCAGGCCGACGGCGTTGAGGTCGGTGGCCAGTTGGGGGTGCCCTTCGCCCAGGGCTTCTTCGCGCAAATCGACGCCGCGCTTGCCCATGGTGATGGCCTCGTCGTAGCGGCCTTGTTCGGACAGGCGCGCCACCTCTTGCATGAGCTGCTCGGCTTCTTCGGCCAGCACCTCGTTGCCGCCTCCAGCGGTGGGCGCTTGTGTTGGGGCCGGGGTCTGGCCTGCGTCGGGCTGGGCACCCAGAGGCCTGGTCAGCGCCAACAGCCCCAGGATGATGAGCACGGTGGTCCACAGCCGCATCTGCGTCTCCTTTTTTGAACAGGGCCAAGACAAGCGTGGGTGTTCAGCGCGACAACGCTCCCAACGCTCTGCCGGCAAGGCGACGACGGCGCAGCCAGACCAGCACAAAGATTCCGCCGATGGCGACGATGATCGTCAACACCAGCGGCATCACCCAGGACGGCCCATCGTCGGCGACCTCAATCTCGGGGGGCAGTTGGCCGCTGAGCGCTGCCGGGCGAGTGTAGATGCCCAGCCCAGTGGAAATCCACATGTGCTCTCCGACGGCGGTGACGGAGCTGAACGCCGCGGCCAGCGGCTCTCCGAAGGGGCGACCCAACGGGTTTGGGGCCTCGTAGCGCCAGCGCTCGATCTGGTCGGCGGGCAAGCGTTTGCCGGGCTTGAGGGCATCGACCGACATGATCAGCGCCTTGGCGATGGGCCTGCGTTTTTTGACGCTCGGCTCCACGCCATCTGACACACCATCGTGACCGGGCATCAAGCAGGAGACCTTATTGTCTCGCCGCAAGGTCAAAGAGAGGCATTGGTGGCGGCTGGAGATGGGTTTGCCGAAGACCATTTTGGTGTCGGTGATCGCCAGCGGGAGGAGCGCGCCGGTGGTGGTGGAGATCCAAACGCGGTCTCGCAGCGCCACAGCCGCCACGGGGACATCGCCGCCGGGCACTTCGGCCTTGAGCCACCCCTTGCCTGGGACGTGCAGCCAGACCTTGCCTTTGACCTTCTCGGAGCCGCGCATTTCGGTGCCAAGGACCAGCGCGCCGAAGCTGCCTGCGGTGACAGGCACGGCGATCATGTCGTTGATGCGCAGCGGGGCCTGGGATGGGCGCTCTAACCGGACCCAGCGGCCACCTTCTCGGCGGTGAATGGCGGCAAGTTCGCCTTCTTCAATGGCGTAGCCGGTGTCTTGCATGTTTTCATCGAAGCCGGCGGGAACCACCATGGCCACGGGTCGAATTCCGGTGGCCACGGGCACAGGGCGCTCAAAATTGCCTTGGGTGACCTCGATGGGCAACGGGCGCTGGCCGCCTTCGGGGACGGGGGGGAGGTTCTCTGCCTCCAGTCCGCTGCCCTGCCCTTTGACCAGAACCACGCCCCAGTAAGTGCCCACCCAGAGTTGCCCCAGGTGCTTGTTGGTGGCGTAGCGGGAGGCCACCGAGCGCGTGGCGGTCACCTTGTCGCGGACCCAGTTGCTGCCGCGCTTGAAGAGGCCGTAGGGGCTGGCCACCCAGACATCGGCGGGGGTGACCGGATCGGGGGCGATGGCGTGCACCAGGGTGGCCTCGATGCCGGTGGAGACTCGCGTGAAGCCAAGGCCGCCGACGCTTTTGTACAGGCCCCGGCGAGCCGTTAGGAGCCAAACGGGGCGATCTTGGAGTGAGGGTCCGGCGCTGAGGCCAATGAAGCCGCCTGGCGCCTCGATCTCGGGGGTGACGTCTTGCCAGGAGACGCCGGCGTCGTCGGAGAGAAAGAGCCGCCCGGCGTAGGCCCTCGAACCGGGGGATTCGACGTTGAAGACGCCGTCGGTGCCCACCAGGATCCGCACGCCTGAGCGGGCGTCCTTGTGGGCAAACGCCACCGCCGAGATCAAATCCCCGATCTTGTCCCGAGGGGTCGCGCCGCGCATCAAACCGTCGCGCACGGCAAAGCTGGCACCGCCGTCCGACGACACACACAGCGTCCTGGGGCCAATGGCCACCATCAACGGTGGCTCGCCGTCGCCTGCGGGCGTCTGCGCCTCCAGCATCCCGGTGGCACCCCGGCACCCTTTGCGCACCTGTTCGCGCTCGCTGCGCAGGTAGGCGGCCCAGTCGATCTCTTGAAAGCGCACGTTCTGACCCGGCGCCAGACGCAAGCGCAAAAAGCGTGAGACTTGATAGCGGTCTTCGCCCTCTTTGATCGACGGCGTCAGCCCCGTGTAACGCCACGACACCCCTGTCGCCGCGCGCCCGGTGTTGATCAACACGCTGCGCTCGGGCCAATCCTGCAACAACCAGGCGTCTTTGTCCGAGTCTCGCCGCCAGATCTGACTCGATTCGGTGCCCTCGGCGCTGCGCCGCGCGTCGAGCATGAAGAGCTGATCGACGTCCATCCTCCCCAGCGCCGCGCTCAGCCGCCGCTGGGAACCTTTGAGGGCGCCTTCGGTCTTGGTGCGGTCGAGCAACTTCCACGACCCACCACCTCGGACTGCTTTAAAGACCTCGCCGCGCTGGTTGATCACAAAAAACGCCCGGGCGCTGACCAGGAGCTTCACATCCTGGGGGCCATAAAAGCCCTGGTAGGCGCTCAAACCGTCAATCGCGTGGACCGGATCCACGATGAACGGTGGCATCCGCGCCAGCGGCGTCTCGGGCGGCAAGACCACCTGATGGATCCAGGCGCGGTCGGATGGATCGTAGCGGTAGATCCCCGACTCGGTCAGCACAAAAGGATCCTGACCGTTGCGCCCTGGCCCGTAGGTCATGTCGTAGACAAGACCGGCCCAGGGACCCTCGGCAGAGACCAGCGGATCAGACTGAAGCTTGGAAGAACCCTGCGGCTGGGCAGGGTCAAGGGTGGGCTGAGCCCAGGACGCTGCCGGTAAAAACCACAGCAGCGCCAGTGCCGTCAGCGCCGATGCGCGCAGGCGGGGCCAGTCGAGGTCGCAGTGGGCGTCCATGCCGTCGTGCCTCGTGTCAACGCCCCGCGGCGGCGCCACACCAGCCATCCAGTGGCCAACAAAAGCGCCAAACCCGCCGGCCAGGATCCTCCTGCCGGCGATGCGGGGGTATGGCAGCCACAACCATCGTCTCCTGACGGTGAGTTGAGCTGCGGGTCTTCATCCTCGCCGGGCACATCGGGCTCCACGCCTGCATCGTCGCCGTCTTCGTCGTCCGACACATCGGGGTCGTCGTCATCATCGGCGTCCATGCCCGCGTCGGGCTCGGGCTGGTTGAAATCGGCGCAGTTGCTGCGGTCCTCGGGCGGCACCTCTCGGGCCTCCACAGGGACGATGTCCTCCAGTGTCCGGCACAACACCGCGCCATTGTTGGTCGATCTCCCGTAGATGTCCACCGCTTCCATCAGAAAACAAAACGGCCCGGGATCGTCGGCGTCAAAAACCACCTGCGCCACGCGCTCTCCTGCGGCCTGGACCCGCAACACCCGCAGCAACTCCCCTTCGGTGTCTTCGGGGCCCTCCACGCGGTAAAGGAGGTAGCTGGCCGTGTTGGCGCCAAACTCGTCCTCGCCGGCGCGGAAGCTGATCTCTGCCGTGGGCGGATAGGCCCAGTCCACGATCCAGCACCACTCGCAAAAACGCCCTGGAGAGGTCTCGCAAAACTCCTGGCTGGGCTCGCAGCACTCGCGCACCGACTGCGGGGTCTGGGTCATGGACAGATCCTGAATCCCAGAGAACGCCGGCGGCGCCTCATCAAAGAGGTTGCCCGTGGTGAAGGTCGTGGTGATGACTTCGTTGAAGCCCCCACTGGGGAGCTGTTCGTTGAGCAGCTCAAGCTGAAAAGTATAGGCCACGCCTTCTGCCAGCGGCCGCGCAGCCACAAAGCGCACCTCCTCCAAGATCACATCGACCTCGATGGTGCCCTCCACGGGTTCATCTGCCCCCCGAAAGAGCGTGGGCACGACCGTCTGACGCACGGTCTCTTCATCGGGCCAACCGCTGTCATTGTAGAGCCGCGCGACCACCACGCCGTTGATCGGCGCGTCCATGGCGCCGTCGGCCGGAATGACCTCCTGGAACTGCCAGCCCAACAACGGCGGCACCGCGTTGGCCTCCGGGCTGATCCCAAACCACACCGCCACCGCCGCACAAAGCGCCACCGGCGCCACAAACAACCAGGACTTCAAGGTGTTTTGCATCAAACACACACTCCCCACAGGCGCCGCTCTGACACCCGTGCTCCCCACATTGATTTCCGGCCACCCCAGCGCGTCACGCAGGAAGAAAACCCTTCCATTGCCCGCAATGCGCACACACTGGCATCAAACCGTGCCCACGAAAGCCCCTGACGGCGAGCCGTGACATCGTCGCGCCTCTCCCCGTCGCTGACCTGACTTTCGCTGGATAGACAAAGCCCGGCTGTGTCTGTTCTTCAGATCACACGATGGCATGCTGTCAGACAAAACCTAAACTCGGCGTTTCAGGGAAGCAAATTGAGCCGCCACCCAAGCCCTGGCGCAGAAGAAAGCCAACCGCAGTCACCCCCAACATTTCGGTTTGAACTCGAATAGACCCAGCACCACAAAGCGTTGGGTTTCAAACAAGGCGCGGTATAGATAGTATGGCCGCCTGAACGCGTCGTGCTTCGGGTTTTGTGCAAGAGTCGATGTTCTTGTCTGGAATTCCAGCCCCCACAAACCCGAGCGAAACCTTTTGGACAGACAGATTGGTCAACAATCCGCCTCCCAAAGGCCTTTTGGATACCTTGATGCCCCACCAGAACACGCCCAATGACCGACCTCATGCCAAAACATTTTGGTATCAAAGAACGCATTGACGTGAACTGGCCACAGACGTTCGCAGCCTGACATGCACCACCGCCCATGAAGAACTGTCTCCAGATTGTGCTGCTGATCTGTGCCTTGGCGCTGTCCGGCTGTGACTCCAAGCCGGACAAAGAACAACCGACGCCCAAACCCGAAGCCGTCGTCGCCGACCAGCCCACGGACAAACCCACCGCGGCCGACGCGGGGGTCGAGCAGCCTTCTGCTGACGCGCTCGCTGGGGGGCAGGACGCCGAAGCAGAAGGCGACGCCACCGCCGCTGCTCAGGCCGACGCCGCCCCGCTCCCCACCAAGCCCTCCGCGCCGCCGCCGGGGCCCGCCAGCATGGAAGAGATCCGCAAGCTCCTGCGCAGCGGCCAGCGAGCGCGCGCCATCGCCACCCTGCGGGTGTCCTGGGAGGGCTTTGAAGCTGGCAGTCCAGATAAAAACGCCGCGCTTTACATCCTGGGGCGGCTGCTGACGGACGACCTGGACCCTGAGGGGCTGGTTTTTCTGGAGAAGCTGCCGTCGCCCTTTGAGGGCTTTGAGTCATTGAGGATGATGTGGTTGGCGCGGGCGCTCCTGCTGGATAAAACGCGGGGGAACGACGCCATCGCGGCCATCGACGCCCTGGCAAAAGCCCAGCCCAAGATGCCCGAGTTGCCCCAGCTCCTCTTTGACAAGGCTCGCCTTTTGCACGAACAGGGCAAGACCCAGGAGGCGCTCGACGCGCTGGGCGCCGTCAAAGGCGACAGGCGCCTGACCTCTGAGGTCATCCGGGCGCGCGCCGACTGGCTGCGCCCCATCGACGCCAACAAGTCCCTGGTCGAAGAAAAGCGCCTCTTGATGACCTACCCCGACGAGCCCGCCGCGCGCAGGGCAGGGATGACCCTCAAGGTGGAGGAGCTGAGCACCGCCGACAGGTATCGACGCGCCAAGACGCTCATGAAGCGTTGGCAATACGAAGAAGCCCGCGAAGAGTTCCGCTGGTTGGTCAAAGAGCGCCAGTTCCTCTACGACGCGCGCTGGCAGGTGGCGGTCTTGAGCCTGCGCAAGATCCGGGACAACCCTCAAGAGGCGCGCGAGATGCTCAAACAGGTCCTGAGGGCCGGGGGCAAGCGCAAAGAAGAGGCCTACTACCTCATGACGCGCTCCTACATGCGCGAGGAGCGCTACGACGAGGCCGTCAAAGTCGCCAACAAGTACGAAAAAGAGTTTCCAGACGGCGAGTATGTCCCGCTGCTGACCTACTACAAGGCGTGGCTGCCCTACGACCACAACGACTGCAAGAAGGCCATCCCCAAGCTCAAGGCCTATCTGAAGGACCACAAAGAGAAGCGCTCGCTGGTGCTTGGCTTCCACGCCTGGTGCCACATCCGCCTGGGCAACTGGCAGCAGGCTTACTGGGCCTTTGGTTCGCTGATCCCGCTGGGCAACCCGCTGGTGCGCGGCAAGGCCCATTACTGGCGCGCCTTCGCCATGGAAAAGGCCGGCAAGCGAGAGTTGGCCGTGCGCGAGTTGGACACGCTCCACAAGGTCTACCCGCTGTCCTACTACGACATGCTGGGACAACAGATGCGCGCGGTATGGGAGGGCAAAGACCCCAGGGCCTCCAAGCTGCCCTGGCCCGAAGGCGGCGGCGACGCCCACAAAAAGCACCCCATGAGCGAAGCGATGTGGACCTGGCCCAAGGTCAGAAAAACCCACGTCGCGCGCTACAAAGAAGTCCAACGCCTGGTCGAATTGGACGAGATCGACCGCGCCCGCGCCAAATGGAAAGGCATCCGCCAATCCATCGAATCCATGGTTCCGGCCGACAAGCGCATGGCCTTTGTCCGCTTCATGGGCCACAAGGTCGAGGACTACCGTCACGGCTGGCAAAAGGTCACCGGAGGCAAGTTGGCGGCAATGTCCAACATGCCCGACACCGACGATCCGCGCTGGTTGCTGGCCTACCCTAGGGCCTACGCCTCCATCGTCGAACAACTCGGCGACGAGTTCGACCTGCCCAGCCACTTCATCTACGCCATCATGCGCCAGGAGAGCCGCTACAACCCCTCGGCCGTCTCCCACACCGACGCCGTCGGCGCCCTGCAGATGATCCCCCCCACCGCACGCCTGGTCGCCAAGGACATGGGCGTCAAATACGACCCCAAGACCTTCCCGCGCCCCGAGGTCAGCTTCCGCTACAGCTTCTTCTACCTGCGCAAGCTGGCCAACCTCTTCAAAGACCAGCTTGTCTTCACCGCCGCCAGCTACAACGGCGGCCCCAAGCCCATCGCCCGCTGGATGGACGAAAGCCCCGGCGTCGATCTGGCCATGCTCGTCGAAGAGTTCGCCTACAACGAATCCAGAATCTACTGCCGCAAAGTCGCCGAACACACCCTGCGCTACCTCTACCTCTACGAAAGCGACCCCGAAGTCCGAGGCCGCTGGCTCGACGCCCTCTTCCCCATCAAAGTCGACTACGAGTTGGCCAAACCGATCGACTACTGACCCCCACGCACAAGCGGCTTTGCTGCGGGAACGCGGTTGATTCACACAGGTGGCTTTGTTGGGAGACCCAAGTGGTTAGGGTCAGGCAATTATAACGCTCACTAAGGGGTCACGTCGCTGGGACGCAAGGCTTTGCTGTGAGAACGCGGTTGATTTGTGACAGGTGGCTTTGTTGGAAGGCGCAGGCAGTTCGAGTCAGGCGATCGTAGCGCTCACTGGCGGGGTCACGTCGCTGGAGGTTAGGCTTTGCTGTAGGAACGCGGTCGATTCACACAGTGGGCTTTGATGGGTCACCCAGGCAGTTCGAGTCAGGCGATCGTAGCGCTCACTGGCGGGGTCACGTCGCTGGGGGACAAGGCTTTGTTGTGGGAGCACGCTTGATTTGGGGCAGGTGGCTTTGTTGGAAGACCCAAGCAGTTAGTGTCAGGCGATTATAGCGCTCACAAGGGGTCATTAGGCTTTGCTGTAGGAACGCGGTTGATTTGTGACAGGCGGCTTTGTTGGAAGACCCAGGCAGTTCGGGTCAGGCAATTATAGCGCTCACTGGCGGGGTCACGTCGCTGGGGCCCCTGCCCCAGCCACGGAGAGTCGCTGCGCGA
>CAKZKQ010000476.1 GCA_937123825.1 uncultured Pseudomonadota bacterium | reverse complement strand
AGGGCAGGTTGGCGATGTCGCGCTGGTCGTAGAGGTCGCTGTCCACGGTGAAGAAGATGACGTTGCTGCCCGCCGGGCACTCGACCTTCACGTCCGCGTCATCGGCGGTGCGCAGGCCGCAATCGCTGAAGTCCGTGCCCAGGGCGCAGACGGAGAAGTCCGAGCCGCTGCCGCCGTCTTCACAGACACCATTGTCGGCAAAGAGCGCGCAGTCATTGTTGTTGGCCAACTGGTTGGCGTGGGGCGTGCCGTTCTCGGGGCCGCCGTCGATCAGGCCGGTGTCTTCACAGAAGTAGTGGACCTGCTCGACGTCGTCGGCGTCCAGGACGTTGGGGGCGGCGC
This sequence comes from uncultured Pseudomonadota bacterium, assembly GCA_937123825.1. GTDB lineage: Bacteria > Myxococcota_A > Bradymonadia > Bradymonadales > CAKZKQ01. Next base: position 43,266 of record CAKZKQ010000476.1, on the reverse strand, counting down.
TGCTGGGGACGCCGTCGATCAGGGCCGTCACCACGTCCACCACCGTGCTGGCGCTCAGGTCGCGGTTGCCAAGCACCATGTCGAGGATGTCTTCGTCGCACTGGGGCGCCAGGACATCTTCGGGTTCTTCGCGCTCATCGACGTGGTTGGCGCCTTCAAAGACGTCCAGAATGTCGTTTTCGTTGGCGTCGGTCTGGTCCAGGTCCGTCGAGCGGCGCTGCATGACGATGTAGCCGTAGGCCGAGAAGCCTTCGTCGTCGTTGCCCAGGAAAGACTCAAACTTCTCCTCAAAGAGGATGAACATCTGGGTCTGGTTGACCAGCACGCCGTCGATCAGGCGCAGGGTGCGGCGGCGCGTGCGGCCGTCGGGGATGGGGTTGGAGGCGGCCAGGGAGCTGTTCTCGATTTCAAAGAAGGCCTGCTCCTGCTCGTCGTCGCTGGCAAAGGGCTGGAGGCTGTCGCGGCACTCGTAGCGGTAGCGCACGCCGGTCTCGTCGTCCACCTCGGTGCCGTCCACAAAGCCGTCGATCAGCCAGGGCTCCTGACGCAGGGCGAAGCCAGCGCCGGGGCGCCAGTCGCTGCAGCCGTTGTCGCTCCCATCGGTCAGGTAGCGGCCGCCGACCAGCACGTCGGCTTCCATTTCGTCGATGAAGACCAGGCAGGCGCCGAACGCCTCGCGGGAGCAGCCCGAGGGGTCGCTCTGCAGAGTCATGGTCACCGCCGGGTTGCCGGCGTATTGCAGCGCCTTGGCGGACTCAATCCGGCCGCTCATCTCCAAGCCGTCGGGATCGGGGATGCGCAGGTTCATGGCAAAAGGCAGCGCGGTGGCGCCAGTGGGCACAGGCACTGTCTCCAGGTCCGTTGAGTATTGGGCCAGACCGATCTGGTTGATGTCGTACATGTAGCAGGCTTCGGTGGGGCAGTCCTCAACGACGTTGCTGTACTGCCAGGAGCCGCTCTGGGTGGCCTGAAGGACGGCCATGAACTCATCCCAGGAGACGCTGCCCTGACGCAGGGCGCTCCAGCGGCGGACCAGCGCGTTGCCGACCGTGCGGCCAAGGCCTCCATCGTCGCGCGTGGCGGGGGTCGCGGCCCACTCTTCAAGGCGGTTGGTGCCAAACTGGGCCAGGTAGACCATCTCACCGGCCCACTGGCCTTCGGGCACCTCGTTGTAGAAGACGTCGATGGTCTGCATGCCCAGGCCGTCAGCCAGGACCTCCAGAGCACCCTGCCAGCGCACGCCCGAGCTGCCATCGGCGGCGGCCAGGTTGATCCGGGCGCCTTGACCGGCGGCCAGGCCGATCTCCATCTCGTTGAGCACTTCGGTGTCGTCGCGGCCTTCGCTCATCTCCAGCCAGAACATCGGGCAGGTGCCCGCCTGACACTGGGCCGGGCGGCAGGCGCCCTCGCGGCAGACAAAGCCGTCATCGACGCAGTCGTCGTCGCTCTGGCAGATGCAGGGCTCTTCTTCGCAGCCGTCCACCACGCCGTCGTTGACGCGCACGGCGCGGTCAATGCTGCCGTCGGCCATCTGGACCAGGTGGGAGCGCTTGCGGATGGTGAAGTTCTGGAAGCGGTCGGTGTTGTTGATGAGCGCGAACGCCGTGGTGACCTGGGTGTTGTTGGTGTTGATGGTCGTGGTGCTGAGCTCGAAGGTGCCCTCGGAGGTCTCGCCCTCTTCACCCGAAGGGGCGTTGGGGACGCAGAAGCCGTTTTCGCCGTCGTCGGTCAGGCAGGCGTAGTTCTCGGGGCAGGTGTCTTCAAAGGAGTTGCAGGCGATGCGGCAGACGTGGTTGCTGCACTGCTTGCCCGCGGGGCAGTTGAGGTCGGTCTTGCACTCGGCGTAGCAGTAGCCGCCGATGCAGGTCTGGAAGCTGGGGCAGTCCAGTTCGCTCTCGCACGAGGCGGGCTCTTCGTCGGGCAGCAGGCACTGACCGTCGATGCAGTCGCGGCCGCCGACGCAACCTTCAAAGAGGTTGTTCTCGTCGCACTCGTAGTATTCGCCGTCAATTTCGACACTGTCCTGGCAGGGGGTGTAGCAAACGATCTCGGCCGGGAGCTGGGGCGGCAGGTCGGCGTCGGCCACGCAGGTGCCCGCAAGGCAGGTCGAGCCGGTGAAGCAACCATCGAGGTCATCGCAGCCGCAGCCGGGGGTGCCCAGCGTGCAGCGGATGCAGACATCGTTGGAGCAGCGCCCGCCGCGGTTGCAGCCGCCGTTCTCGTCGCAAGGACCCGAGATGAAGCCGGTGGCGTCGGAGCAGATGTTGTCCTCGCGGCAGCGCAGACCGGGCTGGCAGGCGCCGCGCGAGCAGGTGCAGTCTTCCTCGCCGGGCTCGCAGCCCGCTTCCAGGCAGACGCCATCGACGCAGTTGCTGCCTTCGTCGCAGTCAAAGCCGTTTTCACACACGCAGCCGGGCTGGCCGGGCTCGCAGTCGTCGCTGCGGCACATGCCGCCCTCGCACAGGAGCCGCTGACCATCTTCATCCACGGCGCAGGTGTCGCCATCGAGGCAAGCGCAACCTTCCTGTCCTGAGACACAACCGGTCTCCTGGCAGACGTCGTCGATGCAGGCGGAGTCGCCCTGGCAGGCCCCTTCGTCGCAGCCGCAACCCAGAGTCCCCACCGCGCAAGGCACCTCGACGCAGCGCTCCGACTCGTCGTCGCAGGCGTAGCCTTCATCGCAGCCAAAGCCTGCGGTGCACAGGCAGTCGGGGGCGCCCAGGCGGCAGGTGGCCTCGACACACTCGTTGTGGTCGCAGGCCAGCGCGCCCAGGCAGGTGCGGTCTTCGTTGCAGGGGCAGCCCTTGGTGCCCACTTCGCAGTCCTGCGGCGCGCAGATCGAGCGGCCACCGTCGGCCACGCACTCCATGCCGTCCTGGCAGAGTGAGTCTCCGATGCAGGGGCAACCCATGGTGCCGGCCTCGCAGGGGGCCTGAGCGCAGATCCCGTCCTGGCAAAGCAGCGGCTCACCCTCGGCGTCGGTGCCGCAGGTGTTGTTGGAGAAGCATCCGCAACCCTCGGTGCCGACGTCACAGGCCGGTTGGCGGCAGGTGCCGTCGTCGCAAATCCAGTTGGAGCCCGGGAAGCAGGCGATGCCGTCAATGCAGTCGCACCCCAGGAAACCCTCGGTGCAAGTCTCCTCGGGGGTCACTGGGGTGTCATCGGCGGGGGGCTCCTGATTGGAGTCGGCCTCTTGTGTCCCGCAGCCAAAGGCCGCGGCCATCAGCCACAGCGCTCCAAAAAGGAGCCACGCGGTGCGCTGACATCGGTGGAGGGTTGTGTTCATGTCTGGTTGCCTCGATGGAAGATGGTATCGGTTCCGGTGCGTTCCGTTGCTCCGGTCCTGAGGTGTAGAAAACGACAGGGCTTTGGGCCTTCCGAGAGAATGTTATGCAAAGCCCGCGCCACAACAGGCGCGGGCTTTGAAATTTTTATGGGTGGCCACGGCGAGGCCTCGTCGCCGTGGCATGGCACCCCGCTTGGGTGGGCTTTAGCGCAGCGTCCAGCCCGAGTTGCATGCCTCATCCTGGCAAAGCTGGTGCTTCTCAATGCCCATCTGGTTGATCTCGCCTTCGAGGCTCCAGACGTCGCCGCGCAGGGCGGGTTGCTGGGCATCATCGACGCCTTCGTAGCTGACCGTGCTGGTCGCGCCACACATCCAGAAGCCGCGGCGGCCGCCGCCGTTCTCGTCGGCGCTGACGGGGCAGTAGCCGCCGTCGCAGGTGTCGCCTTCGTTTTCGCCGCCGTAGTGGAGCATGTCGCTGGAGCAGCCTTGGTCGCAGTTGGGGCCGCCGTAGTTGAAGCCGCAGCCGCAGATGAGCAGGCCGAAGTTGCCGGGGTTGCCGTCGCCGACGACGCCGGCGGGGTTGATGGCGTAGCCCGGGCAGAGGTTGCGCCACGGCTCACGCTCGGCCTCGGAGACCGAGGGGGTGAACTCGTCGATGCAGCCGCGCTCGTAGAGGCCGGGGCTGTCGATGTAGCGCACCGCCGCAAAGCCCACCTCGTCTTCATCGACGCCGTCGCGCATGGTGGCGGTGCACTCGATGATCGGCAGGTTGGGGTTGGTCAGGTTGTTGATGGTCGAGGTGTTGCACTGGCCATCAACGCAGTCTTCGGCGCAGGACGCATCGCCGTCGGGGCAAGCCACGCCGCAGCGGGTCAACTGGAGGTTCCCGTCGCCCAGGGAGTTGGTCAACTCATCCAGGGTGCGCTGGTGCGGGAAGAGGGCGTCGCGGTCTTCAGGGGCGGTGTCCACGACCTGGATGCACTTGAACTGGCTGTGGTGGTTCATGCCGCGCCACACGCCGTCGGCCGGGGGCAGGGTGATGCCTTCGTCGCACAGGCCGTGCAGGGGCACCTCGCCGTCGGGGGTGATGTCCACCAGCGGGGGCACCAGCGGGCAGGTCTCGGCGTCCTGCTCGCAGTTGAAGGCCGCGAAGTCGTAGTTGATCAGCGCGTTCTCGCCGGTGGCGTCGTAGTCCGCGTCGCGGTTGCGGGTGCAGTTCTGCCAGTTGTCGGCGTCAAGCTGGGCGTCGTACTGGACGGGGAAGCTGGCGTCGCAGCGGGATTTCTCGCGGATGACGTAGCGGTCCTCTTCGGCGTTGTTGATGTCTTCAAAGAAGCCGTCGTGCAGCTCCACGAAGTAGGCAAAGTTCATAAAGCGGATGGTGTCGGCGTCAACGCCGCCCGGCTCCAGGCCCTGCCACTCGGAGATGTCGCTGACGCCGTTGTTGTTGTAGTCGCCGCCAGCGGTGATGCAGGCGCGGGTCAGGGGGTTGAGCTCGCCGGCTTTGAGCTGGCGGCCGCGATCCTGCTCGTCAGAGTAGACCGGGACGTCGAGGATGTTGGCCTCGTCCAGCTCGGTTTGCTCGTCGTTGCGCACCGACTCGTAGAGGTCCAGTGAGCTGGGGATGACGCACTCACAGGTGCCGTTGAGGTTGCAGCGGCCAAGCTCGCCGCAGTCGTCGTTGTCCTGGCAGGCGGTCGCATCGACGTAGCCTTCGTCGCAGATCATGACGTCCATGCGCTGCTGGTACTCGTTCTCCAAGGTGAAGCGGTCGATGGTGCGCAGGTCGCAGCGGGCGTTGTCCTCCAGGGTGGGGTCGCCCGACTCGATGATGTCCCTGGCGCTGGAGCGGATCCAGCCGTCGTCGTCAGCGTCGCAGGCCAGCGCCGTGAACGCGCCCGAGACGTCGAAGTAGTAGCCGTCCTCGGTGGCGCAGATGCAGCGGTTGGAGTTGACCAGCGTGTAGGGCCAGATGGCGCCCGTCAAGCCTTCACCTTCGCAGCGCAGCCCGCACTCAACGCAGGTGTTGGTGTCTGCGCGGAACGCCTGCTCGAAAATCTCGTCGCCGTTGATGTCCACGCAGGGCCAGTCGGCGCAAACCGCGTCCTGGCCGTCACGCTCGACGCAGAGCTTGCCTTCGGGGCAGTCCAGGTCCAGGCAACCGCGCGGGTCGCGGCACTGGCTCAAGGGGTTGTTGGGGTCGCTGGGCAGCAGGCCTTCCTGGCACTCGCCGCACTCGGCCAGCGGGTCACCGGCGCACTCGCGACCCAGGTCGCCGCAGTTGAGGTCTTCGCACAGGCGGCGGACACACTCCTGGGTTTCGGGGTCTTCAGCGTGGTCGGCCAGGCAGTCGCCGCAGGCAGCGCCGTTTTCGTCTTCGACACACAGGCGGTTCTGATCGCTGCACTCGGTCAGGATGCTCAACTCGGCGCCCGGCTGGCAGTTGACCTGGGGGATGCGCTCGCAGACGCCGTCGTTTTCTTCAAAACCCACGCTGCAACCGGCGCACACGGCGTCGGTCAACTCGGTCTGAGGGGTGCAGTCGCGGTTCTGGACGTCGCAGTCCAGATCGGCGCAGGTCACCACCGCGCGGCACTGACCGGCTTCCTCAAGGAAGTTGGGCAGGCAAGCGCCACAGGCAGCGCTGTCTCCGTCCTCCACGCAGGTGCGGTTTTGCAAGCCGCACTCGCCCAGGATGCTGCCTTCAGCGTCGGCCTGGCAGTTGGGGGGCACCAGCGCTTCGTCGCACTGGCCGGTTTCAAAGTTGAAGACAAAACCTTCGGCGCACTCTTCAAGGCAAAGCGCGTCGATGCCGGCCTCTTCGTCCTGGCAGAGCTGGTTGGTGCCGCAGCCCAGATCTTCACAGGTCTGTGCTTCGCGGCAGGTCTCTTCGTCCTCGTCACACACCAGGTCGTTTTCGCACTCACCCTCTTCGTCGCAGGGGCAGCCCTCGTACTCGGGGGTACACTCGGTGCACATGCCGTCTTCGGTGCAGGCGAAGCCCTCTTCACAGGCGTCTTCCTCATCGCAGGGGCAGCCGTCCTGACCGGGTTGGCAGTCCTCGGAGACACAGAGGTTCTCCATGCAGGTCAGCCCCTCGTCACAGGCGGGATCGTCGCCTTCGGGGCGGCACTCGCAGCCGTCTTGGCCGGGCTGGCAGGCTTCGGGGGCGCAGACGTTGTCTTCGCCGCACAGCAGCCCTTCTTCACAGGTGCCGTCCTCGTTGCAGGGGCAGCCATCCTGGCCATCGACGCAGACCTCGGGGGCACAGACATCGTCCTGGCAGCTCAGCCCGTCGGCGCAGATGCCACCCGCCTCGCAGGGGCAACCCTCGGTGCCGGCAGTGCAAGCGTCCTGGCAGGTGTCGCCGTCGCAGGTCAACCCGTCATCGCACTGATCGTCCGGACCACACGCGCAACCCAGGGCGCCCTGGCAAGGCTGGCAAGCCCCGTCGACGCAGGTCGCGCCCTGGCCGTAATCGCCTTCGCAGGCGCTGTCTTCAATGCAGTCCCGGCAGATGTTGAGCAGGCAGATGCCACCGTCACAGTCCTCGGAGGTCTGACAGGAGGTCTGCTGGGGATCGCTCTCCTGGGGAGTGGGGCCCCCACAGCCCGCCAGCAGAACCAGCAACGCAGCCGCTGCCAGGGTCCACCGGGTCCATGATGTGAGCAGGTTCGATGTCATGTCGTGTCCTTGATGCTGAACCCGGCGACCCTGCGCCGTGGTGTGTGGTGTCTTCTTTAAATCAAACCGGGATAAGCCGGGTGTGCCACACACCTATCGCAACCCTCATGCCATGTTTGCTTTTCGACTATGACGAGATCGACGTGGGGACGTGCTGTGTAGAATGTCGACAAATTCCACAGCATTTTCGACACCCCGCGCGACAGTTGGCCAAGATCAACACGGATCTAAACAGCGTTGGGCATGGGGTGTGGGTCGTTTGGAGGCGTTTGGGGTCCAGGGGGTTGGGTCTGGGCGAAGTGGGCCGCTGAAAGTGATCACCCGGGCTCTGGCGGCGATCACAATGGATGTGTGTGTGCCTTTTGGCCGATGGGGGTGAGGCAAGGGATGTGGTCAGGTCGCTGTGTGTTTGAATGCCGGTCTGATTTTGAAGCGCACACGCAATGACACCGTCCGCAAGCGGTGCGTTGAGTGATCCTTTTATAGAGGCGCTTTGGGTCAGAGGTCGGGGCGCGCTGCGGTCGTTGGGGCCTGGACGACCAAAGTGATGGTGGTTTCTGTGGGTTTTGCCGGGGCAGAGGTGGGTGTTTAAAACACAGTCAAACACCTTTGGGGTGGGCATTGTGTTCAGAACGCCGTGGAACTGAACACCTTTCGCGACACCTTGCGCGACACACCTCGCGGCGCTGCAGATCCTGAAACGCGTGTTCGTCGAGATCGAGGGGGGATTGAAAAATCTCTTTTAAGGGGTCCAAAGTTGGCGTTCATTTTGCTTTAGAGACCCATCGCATACAGAAAACGCCGGGCCTGTCGGTCCGTCGAACTGTCACCTTCAGCTTTGTTGTGACTCCAAGGAGCCTTTGCGATGTCCAGGATCTATACCATCATGATTGCCGTTGTTTGCGGGTTGGCCGTAAGCGCGTGCGACAGCGGCGGCGGCAACAACGGCGACTCCCCCGAGTGTGTCGCTGGTACATCCGGGTGCGAGTGCGCTGCGGACAACTCGTGCAACGACGGTCTGTCGTGCTTTAACGGCATCTGCGTGCCTGGAGACGACAACCCTGATGATCCCGACGCGGGTGATCCGGACGACCCCGACGCCGATGATCCGGACGATCCTGACGCCGATGATCCGGACGATCCCGACGCCGATGATCCCCCTGTGCCCGGCACCGGGTTGGCGGTGGGAGACGCTGCGGCGCGCTCCTGTGAAGTGGTCCTTGAGGATCCCGATGAGAAACTCAAGGACGTCAACTACGATGGGGTCCAGGGGCGCGACATGCGCCGGGGCAGCCGCCTCGCCATTGCCTTCCATGCACTGGACGACGAGTCCATCGTGGACGGCGCGGTCTCCTTTGGTCAGGCCGATCTGAGCGGCATCAACGTCACGGTCAGCCGCTGCTTTGGTGCCGACGGTGCCGTCCTTGACGGCGTGGGGGTGACCATCGCGCCCTGATGGCGCGGCAGCGCCGCGCGGCCTGCGATGGGGTGTGGTTTGCGCGGCGAGCTTTGCGCGGTGTGACAATGACCGTGCAATGGGAATCATCCTTTCAGGGTGGAGATCTCCAAGCCCCTTGACGCCCTTTTGCGAGCCGCATGCTGGTTTTTCGAGCGGCGTTCACCTCTCAGCCCCGGCTGTGAGGCAATGCACCAGTTTGTGGTTGGGCGGCGATTGTGCTAGATCTGCCTTTGGTGTTGACGTGCTGGCGCCGAAGGATCCATGGAGCCCACCATCCTCAAAATCTCCCCTGGTTCGGTCATTGACGAGCGCTTCGAGATCATCGAAGTGCTTGGCAGGGGGGGGTTTGCCACGGTCTACAAGGCGCGCCAGTTCAACATCGATCGCATCCTGGCCATCAAGATCATGGCCGTGCGGCACGACCGCGACGAAGCCGAGATGGCGCTCTTTGAGAAGCGCTTCTTTATGGAGGCGCGCTCGGCTGCCAAGATCAAGCACCCCAACGTGGTCATCATCTTCGATCACGGTGTCTCTGCCGGAGGGGTGCCCTTCATCGCCATGGAGCTGCTCGTTGGCCACACCTTGAGTCACGAGCTCAATGTGCATGGCCCCATCGAGCCGCGCCGCGCGTTGCCCCTCTTTGCCCGTTGTCTTGATGGTCTTGAGGCGGCCCATACGATGGGCATCATCCACAAGGATCTTAAGCCCTCCAACCTCTTTTTGAGCAACGTCGGTGGTGTCGCCGAGGAGCTTAAAATTGTCGACTTTGGCATCGCCGCGATGTTGGACGCCGACAATGACGAGCGCCTGACCGGGACCGATCAGTTCATTGGCACGGCCGCCTACTGCGCCCCTGAATATTACCAGACCAAGGCCATCACGCCCGGGTTGGACATCTACCAGATGGGCCTGGTGCTGGCCGAAATCCTCACTGGTGAGCCGGTGGTCAAGTCCACCAACGCGCTGCACGCCATTGGTATCCATTGCCAGGGGAACCTTCAACTGCCCGTGAAGCTCCTGGAAGGACCTGTGGGGCCGATCCTGCGCAAGGCGCTGGCGTTCAATGTGGCTGACCGATATGCGTCCGCCGGCGAAATGCGCGACGCGCTGGGGGCCGTGGACGTCTGGAGCGTGCCGAAGCTGACCGCCGAGGACCTCCACACCTGCGCGTTGGTCAACCCGCGTCCTGGATTGCCTCGCGGGCCGATTTCGTTGGATCTGGCCGGGGCCGACGCCGCGTTGATGCGCGCGGGGGCTGCGGCTGGGACCTGGGCCGGGGCGACACTCGACGGCGCCCCTCCCATGGGCGCCACGCTCGACAGCGGCCCTCAACTCTCGCTCGGGGGGATGACCCTCAACACCGCTCAGTCTCGGCGCACGCTCAGCGACGCCCAACCCGCAGGGCCTTTTGAGGCGTCCGACACCCCGTTGCCTTCGCCGCCCTCCTCCGAGGACTTTGACATCCCTCCTGGGGCATCAAAGCGCCAAAGCGCCAAGCCATCGTCGCGTCGGGAGTCCGTGTCTGAAGTGGTTGAGGCCGAGGCCAAGCCCCCGCGCAAGCTCTTGCGCGTTGTGGATATTGGGTTCATCGCTGTGGCGGCGTTGGGGGTGACGTACATGCTGACCGCTGGCGTGGATAAAGCGGCCGATGAGCCTGAATCCCCAGTGGTTGCCAAGGGCGATGACAAGGAAGTGCCGCCCCAGGCCGAGAAAAAAGACCCTCAAGAGGCCAAAACCGAACCCAAGCCCGATGCGGTCAAGCCCCCAACGCCGCCCAAAGCCCCACCGCCGGAGCTTGAAGTCGTGTTGGAGCCATCGGCCAAGGGCGCCAGCGTGGCCTTTGTGGACAAAGGCACCATCGAGGGCCTGACGCTGCGCAGCAAAGACGTCCCTTTGCCCTGGACGCTGCGCCTGAAGGCGGCGCGCCACAAGGATTTCCTCCTCAAGATCCAGCGAGACAGCCAGGAACCCGCAGTCTTGCTTGTCAGCTACGGGCAGGAGCACGCCGCTCAGGTGATGTGGACCGAGCCGGTCAAGCACAAGACCAACGACGCAGGGAGCCTCAAGCTGCCATTGAAGCTTGAGCGCCAGGCCACCTCAAACAGCAACAACAAAAAACCGGCCTTCAAGAAGAAGTGGATCGTTCAGTAGGCGGCACCGGGCGCTGATGCGCAGTGGGGCGACCTCATGCGCATTTTTTCATGGCCCCAGACGCAAGGCCGTAGGGCCACTGTGACGCCCAACTGAGCACGTCGCACGGCTCAAGCCGTGCTTGATGGGCTCGCCTCAAGGCTCAGGGATCTCGTCCAAGATCAACCCGACCTCTTCAACCCGCACCTCGCCCCAGATCACATCGGCCACATGCCAGAACTGGCGGTCGCGCATCCGCGTGGGGCCAGAGTCAAAGATCAGTACACCGCCAAGGAAGATGCGGGTGGTGACGTCGCTGGAGCCAAAGCCGTTGTCTGAGTAGTAGTGCACGCCCACCGAGTAGGTTTCGTTCTCGGGGTTGTCCAGGTTGATGTTCTCTGGGCCCGAGCCGTTGGTGTCGTCAATGTCGAGGCTGGGGTCATCGCTGGGGCCAGGGCCGCCCCAGTTGGGCTCGGGGGTGATCCAGTGACAGTCCCACTGAGGATCGCCCCAGGTGCCGTTGGGGTGGGTGAGGTGCAGGTCCAGGTCTGTGCCGTTGCTGTCCGACTGGTTCAGATCCCGTGGGGTGTCCCACACCAACTGGATGTGGATGTCTTCATCACTGGTGGCCTGGATCACCACGCGGGCCGAAACGCAGCTCGCCAGCCCCTCGTCATCAATGACCCTGAGTTCAAGGACGTAGCGCCCGGCCAGATCGAGGAAGAGCGTGGGGTTGGGCACGTTGGGGTTGGGGGCCAGGCGCGTGGTCGAGTCCGCGGGCTGCTCAACCATCGTCCATTCGTAGGCCAGGACGTCCGCGTCAGGGTTTTCAGGGTCGAAGGAACCCTCGGCGCTAAGGAGGATGGTGTCCAGCGGGATGGCGTCGAGCAAGATGCCGCTTTGGCCCGAGCGTTCGATCTGGGCGGTGGCCACGGCCTGGGGACAGTTGTTGAAGGGGATGCCTCGGCCCAGCAGATCGATCGTCAGCGGAGATCGCTCGGGGTCGTTGGAGTAGACCTCGACGCGGCCCCGGTGTGTGGCCTCGCTGCGCGGGCTGTACTGGGTGACAAAGATCACTTCCTGACCTGGCTCCAGGATCGTGCGCGGCTGCGGGGCGTTGATCAACGTAAATGAGGCGTCGCCCGCGATGCGCATGGACGCGATCGTCAGGTTTCGATCCTCGGCGCAGTTGCGCAGCACGACCTCGCGCGTGGCGGATTGGCTCACCGGGACGTCCCCAAAATCCAGGTCCGTGACGCTGGCGTCGATGCACGGAGAGGCCCCGCCAGCGGTGATGTCGATGGTGTAGCGCGCCTCATCTGGGTCGTTGGAGACGATGGTCAGAAGGCCGTCATCGGGGCCTTCTTCGGTGGGCCGGTAGGTCAATTGCAGGCGAACGACGTCGTCGGGCTCAAGGGTCAAAGGCAACGCATCTGGATCCTGGCCCGGGCACAAGAGCCGATCGCTGTCGGCCGGGTCGGTCCAGCACAAGGTGAACTCGTCGCTGGCGTCCAACTCAAAGTCCGAGATGACCAGCGGGGCGCCGCCAGCGTTGCGGACAAAGGCCGAGCGCCTGGTGGCGCCACCAGTGATGACGGTGCCCACGTCGACCGCCACCGGCCCTTCAATGTCGGGCAGGACCGCAGTGGCGTCCAAGGCCACCGCAGAGACCTTGCCGTCGTGTGCGTGAACCCAAAGCGTGCCTCGGTCCTCGATGGTGTCCTGGGCGTTGTAGGAGACCTCCACCGTCATTGATTCGCCCGGGCTCAACACGACCGCCTCGCCGCTGGTCCCTTCACCCCACGAAAACTCCCGGCGATCGTCTTCGGCGCTGAGTTCTTCTTCAAGGGAGAGGTTGACCCGCGCGGTGCCCGGGCCGTTGTTGGTGACCGTGACCGTGTTGCTCTGCGATTGACCAGGCTCCAGGGGCTCAAAACGCAGGGTCTCGGGCTCGACCTGAAGCTCAAAGGGCTCGTTGTCGTCTGGGATTTCATCGAGCGGGTCAAAAATCTGGCCGTCGCGCGCGCACTCACATGCCCCGAAGACGCGTTGGGGGCTGCAAATCCGAAAGCCTTCAACACCGTCGTCACAGCTGCACTCCACTGCCGCGCCAGGAGCACACAAACCCCCTCGACCGTAGTTTGAGTCGCACCCTGCCAGCGGCGTCAGCAGCGCCAACGTCATCAGCACAGCCATCCACCACGCGCCTGTCCATTGCCTGATCTGCACGCGATTCCCTCCCTGTCGGTGTTGCTGCGGAAGCCCCAACCCGCGTCTGGCGACCGCTTTTGTGGTTGTCTTACGCCGCACATCGCGTGGTCGGTCAGATAACCGCATATGATGATAGATGATCCTGCGCGGCTTGGCACTCTCAAGCCGCGATGGTCTTTCATCCACCCATGTTTTCTCCCCCAAAGAGTCAGAGCGTTTCTGGCCCGGCTGTGACGCTCAAACGACACTCGCGTTGCATTTTACGCACCTGGGCAACGCGTTACCCTTTGTTTCTGTCCCATGCTCTGTCCACAAGTGGACAAAAGTTGTCACTGGCTGACAATTTTTTTGGCTGACCCGCAAGTTCGATCCCGTGCTGACCGGCGTTGCCAATAAATTTTTGCCATGAGTTACAAGTGGTCTGGTCTTTGCTTTTGATATTTGTCAGTGAGTGACAATTTTCTGGGCGCTCAACGCTCAAGGCAAGGAGGTGAAGATGAACGGGATGATGGGCCGCACAGGCAGATGGTGGCCGGTGTTGGGGTTGGTGTTGGGGGCGACGTTGATGGCGTCGGTCGCAGCGGCGCAGCCCGCATCGGAGCCGACCCAGGAGTCGCCCCAGGAAGGGGTGGTGGTGCGCGTGGATGACGGTGAGGTGATTGTGGATCTGGGCCGGGATGTGGGCTTGCAGGGTGACGCCGTTGTGCAGGTGTACCGCCGCGTTGAAGTCCGCCACCCGCGCACGGGGCGCGTCATCGAGGACCGCTTCCCGATCGGGTCGATGGTGCTTCAGGACGTGGGGGCGCTGCTCTCGATTGGCAACGACTGGAGCGATCTCAGGCGCACCCCCAGAGTGGGTGACTTTGTGGTCTTTGAGCCGCTGCCTCCGGTGGCTGTGGCGACCGATGAGCCCACCAATGAGCCGGTCGATCCCGCCCGTCAGTTGCTCGATGAGGCCTTCCTCAAGACGTTGGGCCAGCCGCTGACCGAGCGGATCGCCATCTGGGAGATCTTCATCAAAGACAACCCCGAGAGCCCATTTCTGGATCAGGTCGGGCGCGAGTTGAACTGGTTGCGCGCCGAATTGTCGCGTGATCGTGCTCGGGTGCAGTCGCCAAAGGTCCCCAAAGAGCCGGGCGAACTGCGCGCCAAGGTCAGCGCGCCGCCGTGGCTCTATACCGACGAGGTTTTGGAGTTCAACGTGGCGGTCATCGACCGCGAATACGTGCAGGACGTGCGGCTGCTGGTGCGCCGGTTGGGTCAGCCCTCGTTTCGGACGGTGCCCATGGAGCGCGTGGGGGACTACAACTGGCGCGTTGTGCTGGGTGAGCAGTGGATGAAAGAGGGGATCTTGGAGTTCTTCACCGAGATCGTGCGGACCAACAGCCAGCTCCAGACCATCGGCGGCAACAGCAGAAACACCCGGACTGTCTCGATTGAGACCCCGCCGCAGGAGGCCGCCGACTCCACCGGGCGTTCCAGGGCCACGACGTTGGTGGAGTTTGTGGACTTCAAATCCGGGCGCGGCGATGACCAGTACCTGCGCTTTGAGTCCTCGTACCGCTACCAGATCAGCCCAGGCTTCATCCACGCCTTCACCACCGGCGTGGGCGTCTTCAGCGGCGAGGGGGGCACGGTGGATGGGATCGCGGCGGGGCGCACTCGCCAGCGCAGCGTCAACTTTGGGTTTGCCCAGCTTGAGCTTCAACTCCACCCCTACTTCAGCGTGTCGGGGCGCTTGATGGCCGGCAACCACCACCAGACCGATGACGGTCGGGCCCGCGCGGTCCTGGGCGGTCGCGTCGTGGCCAGGATCGGCGAGGCCGAGGGGACCCGGCTGGAGCTGGGCGGCGCGTTGACCGAAGACGTGGGCAACGAGGCCTGGACGGAGTTGACCATCGACGTCATCGAAGACTGGCCGATCAGCGCCGCTGTGGTGGTCACCAACCTGCCCGTCGGTGGTGATCTGGGGGTCAGCGCCACCGTTGGGCTCGGCTACCAGGTCACCGACTGGCTCTCTCTCTCGGCCCGCACGGGCTGGAACGCACGCACCATCAACCATTACGGCTTCACCGGCGGCCTGGGCGCCGAATTGACCTGGTGAACAGGGAGGACATCGACATGCGCACCATTTGGAACATGACCTTTGTTGCCATCGCCGCGATGGCTCTCTTGCCCGGCCAGGCCACCGCCGCCGAGCCCAACAAACAAGCCGCCGACGCGGCCCAGAAGCCCACCGTCATGCACTCGCCGCCCGCCTCGGTCATCGCCGGCAGGGATTTGCACCTGCGGGCCGTTGTCACCAAAGACTGGCAGGTCTCCGAGGCGTGGGTCGAGGTTCGGGCCGTGGGCCAGGATGCGTGGCAAAAGGTGGCGTTTGAGCGCGCCGATGATGTGGAGTTTGTGGCGGTTTTGCCCGCTGCGCTCATGCAACCCCCTGGCCTTGAGTATTTCATCGTGTCCCAGGGCGTCGATGGTCAGCGCCGCGTCCACTTCGCCAGCGCTCAGAGCCCTCATACGCTGCACGTCCGGGGCGAGACCCGTGAGACCGTCCGGGCCAAGCGTTTGGCTGAGAACGACGGGCACCGCTCTGACATGACTGTCCGTACGGAGGCGACCCTCTATGGCCGTCGTCTCTACAATCCTGGTCAAGGGGAGCCCTCGGTGGCCACCGAGCCGCTCAGCGACACCTTCTGGGCCATTGAGGCCCAATATACCTACCGCTTGCTCGACAGTTTTCTTTACGACCTGCGTTTTGGTCTGGGTGTGATGCGTGGCAACCGCGCCTTGGCGCAGGTTGGTGGTGAAGATGTCTTTATTGATCTGCCCGACGGCGCAGAGATCACCGAGCCGGGGCTGAACTACGGTTGGAGCGAGGCCAACATGGAGCTCTTTGACAACTTCAGCATGGGCGGGCGGCTGATTCTGGGGGCCAACGAAGAGGGTTTTGTCGCAGGCGTGGGCGCGGTGGCCAGGATCGGGTCCATCTCAGGCACCCACCTGGCGTTTGGTGGCGAGCTGCTTCAGGACACGGGCAACAGGGGTTTTATGGAGTTTCGTTGGCATACCATTGAGCGGGTGCCGATGGGCTTCATCATCGATGTGACCCAGCGGCCCGACGCCGATGCCAACCCGCCGGGGACGCGCTTGATGTTGGATGTGGGGTGGGACGTGACCGACGCCTTCAACATCACGGGCCGGTTTGGCTACGCGGCCCGCAGTGAGAGCCTGGAGGGCGGCCCGGTCTTTGGCCTGCACTCGACGTACTCTTTCTGAGCTCAAGTGCATGGGGAGGGGGAAGGGCGGTTCACTCTTCAAAGACGATGTTCTTGCGCTTGGCCTGATCCCGGATGGCGCCGCTGACGGCCTCATCAAAGGCGTCTTTTTCGCGCTCGCCGCGCTTGGACATCTCCTCTTTGATGTAGGCGTCGCGCTTCTTGCTCAACTCGGCGATCTCCTTTTGGACCGCAGCCCGCTCGGCTTTCTTTTTATCTACGTAGGCGCGGCGTTCGGCCTTGCTCATGCCGCGCATCTCCTGGGGAAGCTCGTCGTCGGCGATTTTGTCCAGATCGACGTCTTCTTCTTCAAGGGCGTCCACCAGGTCCCAGCCGCTGTTGCGGTAGAGCTTGCTGCTTTTGGCGCGGGCGCGGGCGGCGCCGGCCGAGCCGCTCATTCCGGAGGCTTCCATGTCCATGGCGGCCTGGGCTTCTTTTTTGGCCGCGCCCCTGGAGCCGTAAGCGACGTAGGTCTGGTTGAGTTTGCCGCTGAGCTCGTTGAGGCGATCGTCGTAGGGGGTGGCGATGACGACGGCGCCGCCGTTGCGGGCAATGTTGGCAAACTTGCCGTCGGCGCGCAGCGCCACCTCGCGCCAGCTCTTGGCGTCGGGCTCGCTGTCATCGCCGCAGTAGATGGTGTTGACCAGCACGTCCTGGGCGATCAGTGACCCAGCCTCTTTGAGCGCCACATGCTCAAGGTCCTGGTCTGCGGATTCGTTGCCCGCCACGAAGATCATTTTGAGCGCTTTGGGGTTCTTGTCCCACTTCATCTGGGTGCGCGCGACGTGCAGGGCGCGACCGACGTATTCGGTGCCGCCGTTGGTCTTGAGCGCCATCAGTTTTTCGTACACGGCGTCCAGATCATCGGTCAGCGCCTGATCGACCCGCGTCCAGCCTGACTCTCGGTAGCTGTCGTTGCCATATGAGATCAGCCCCACGCGCAAGATGGGTGTGGGCTTGGCGGTGGCCATCTCGTTGACCAGGTCCCAGACCTTCTGCCGTGCCGAGTCGATCAGCCCATCCATGCTGTTGGACGTGTCGAGCGCGATGACCAGATCGATGTGGCTTCGTTTGGGGGCAGGGCGCGCTTCATCGGCGCTGGCTGTGGAGAGCGCCAACGTCATGGACAAGAGCAGGGTGAGCAGGGCAACCAGCAGGTTCTTGGTGGGGTTCATTTTATTGACTCCGCAGTCCCTTAAACGGGGGGTTCAGGGATCGGTTGATGGGCTTGTTGATCGTCGCCTGGGCAAGCAATCGGCGCTTGTAGGAGTTCAACGACGAGAGTAGAGCCAAAGATCTGAAAAAAATAATTTTTGCCAAATGCCCGTTGTCACGACCTTCGTGCGTCCATACTGAAAGGGAAACTGAACGGCCTGGTTATTATAGTGAGGTTATAACTTTACAGGCTGGGTTTGCGTTGCTATAGTTACCCTCGGGTTTAAATCATGGGGAACTTTTATTCAGCCCTGTCTGCCTTGCCCCCATGAACAAGTACACAAGAGGACAAGAGCGTGTCGTCTATCTCTTGGAACGCTGTTTGGAGAATCACTGGAGTTCTCGTCGCCGTGTGTATTTTGGCGGCCACGTCAAAACTCGCCGTGACAGCCCTGGGTTGGTCTGTCGGTGGGGCGCTAGCGGTGATGGCCCTTGGGGTGTGTGTCGCTTTGGGGCTGCGGGTCACTCGCCAGCAGGAAGGGTTGCATGTGCCCGCACCACAAGAGGCGCGTGTGCCTGCTGAAGCGGTGGCGGCCAACGCTGTCGTGATGCTGCCCACCCCTCCTGAGCCGTTGCAGCTCGATACGCTTGGTGAGTTTGCGAGCACTCCCTCTCAGACTGCTTTGGCCAATGTTGTGGACAAGCCGCTGCGTGTGGAGACGCCGGTCCAGGCGTCCAAGGCGCCGCCGCAGCGTTACAACACCCCTGTACCGATCAAGCCCAATGTCACGCCGATCCCGAAGCTCTCTGGCCACTCCAACCATTGGAAGGCCTCCAACAACAGCCCGCTGCCGGTGGCGCCTCAGGAGCAGTACAGCCAGGAAGATCTGTGGGGCATTGATTCCGAGGCGCTCCTGGAGAGCATCATCCCTTCTGGGACACTGACCCCTGCCGTTGTTGAAGCGCTGGCCGCGAACAACAACGACGCTCTTCAGAGCAGCAAGAGCGCCGAGTCGTTCTCTTTGGACGAACTGGTGGAAGAGGTCATCGCCGAGCAGCCTTCGGAAGATTCCTGGGACTGGAGCATGGAGGACCTGAACGCCGGTGACGCAGGGGCGTTCCCGACGTTGCCGCCCAGCCCTGGCGCGCAGATCATCAAGCGCGCCCGTCCTGCCAGCGCCCGCAAACCCGTCAAAACCCCTGCGCCTGCTGCACTCAACCTCCGTGAGCGTGTCGAAGACGAAGACAACACCATGCGGATCGACGAAAACATGCTGGCTCAGCTGCGCTCCTTGAACTGAAGCGCTCGCCCTTGCCGCGAGCCTTGCTCGGCTGACACGTCTGCCCGGTCCCAACCACCCAAAACACCACTCTTTGACTTGACGAAGACCGTCTACACCGGCCACGATGATGGTCGGCGTAGACTTTTATGGTTTTTGGTGTGCTCTGACAGACGCTGCCAGGGCGCGAACCATTCAAGAGGGGGTTGGGCGGATATGGGCACGTTTGCATCACACCTGGGCAGGTTTGGGGCGACCCTCCAGGGTCGCCGGGCTGCGTTGGTGTGGTGTGCCATGGTGGTGACGGGGCTGCTGGGAGGGGCGCTGATGGCGTCGGCCCCCGCAGGTCATGCCGCCGCCGATTGTGCCACCCTGGGGGGCGATCTCAAGGCCGCAGGCCAGCGCGTCGCCGACACCCCCATCACCGATGTGGACGGAGATGGTGAGGCGATCGTTCTGGACCGATGCCCGTCGCTGCCCGAGGACTTTGATGGGCATCAGGATGGGGATGGTTGTCCCGAGTTGGACAACGACATGGACCGCATTGAAGATCTCGATGACGATTGTCCGAACACCCCTGAAGACCGCAACGGCATCAATGATGGTGACGGTTGTCCGGAGTTTGCCACCACGTTGGGGCGGCGCCGGGCGAGCCGAGGCGCTGAGGCCCGGCGCGGCAGCGGGCGCCTCTGGGGTTCGCGCAAGCGGATCTCGCTGGAACTTGTGGGCGCAGATGTCCGCGACGTACTGCGGCTGATCGCCATCGAGTCCAACGTCAATATTGTCTACGATCCCAACGTCAAAGGGACGATCTCGGCCAGTTTGCGCAACGCGCCGCTGGAGGACGTCTTCATTGCCGTGCTCAAGAGCGCCGGTCTGTGGTATGAGACAACAGGTGCGGTGCTCTTGGTGCAGCACCCCAGGTGATCCCTCATAACCAAAGGCGCAACGCCTATGACGCAAAGCCAGGCGGCCACAACATCGCAGCAAGAAACCACCGGCAACCAGTTTGGGACTTTTGGTGGGGTCTTTACCCCCTCCATTTTGACCATCCTGGGCGTGATCATGTTCATGCGCACCGGTTACGTCACTGGGCAAGCCGGGATTCTGGCGGCCGTGGCGATTCTGGTCATCAGCAAGCTCATCACCACGCTGACCGGCTTGTCCATTTCGGCCATCTCCACCAACACCAAGGTCAAGGGCGGCGGCGCTTATTTTCTGATCTCGCGCTCGCTGGGCCCAGAGTTTGGTGGGGCCATCGGTCTGGCCCTCTTTTTGGCCCAGGCGCTCTCGGTGCCGTTCTACATACTGGGTTTTGTTGAAGCGCTGGTCATCGGTTTTCCCGGGGTCGAATCTTCCTTTGTCATGGTCGGTGTCATCACCGCCACGGCGCTCTTTGTCATCAACTACGTCGGTGCAAGCTGGGCCATCAAAGCCCAGTACGCCATCCTGGCCATCCTCGTGCTCTCGGTGGTGGCCCTGCTTGGCGGGGCCATCATCAACTTTGATGTCGAGATTTTTCAGAAGAACCTGGAGCCCCAGTACAGAGAGTCCACGATCAACTTCTGGGTGATTTTTGCCATCTTCTTTCCCGCTGTGACGGGGATCATGGCAGGGGTCAACATGTCGGGTGACCTCAAGGAGCCCGCGCGCTCGATCCCCAGCGGTACTCTGGCGGCCATCATCGTCGGCGGCTTGGTTTATCTGGCGCAGATCATCCTCACGGGCGGCTCTCAGACCCGCGACATGCTGGTCGACAAGCCCTTTGAGAGCCTCCTGGAGCAGGCCCTCTTTGGCTTTGACATCCTCATCATGCTCGGTGTCTGGGCGGCGACGCTCTCCAGTGCGCTGGGCTCGTTGATGGGTGCCCCGCGCATCCTCCAGGCGCTGGCCCGCGACAACATCTTCCCAGCGCTGGGGCCGTTTGCCAGAGGGACGCTCAAGGGAGACGAGCCGAGGCGCGGCTTGTGGCTGACCTACGGATTGACGGTGGCGGTCCTGTGGTTTGCGGGCGGCGGCGGTGGGGGCGGCGCGCTCAACGCCGTGGCTTCGGTCCTGACCATGTTCTTCCTGTACACCTACGGGATGACCAACATGGCGGCCTTCATTGAGTCTTTCAGCGCCAACCCGTCTTTCCGGCCCCGCTTTCGGTTCTTCCACTGGAGCACCGCGCTGTTGGGCGCGTTTGGCTGCTTTGGGGTCACGTTCCTCATTGATCCGGTCGCGGCGGTGGCCGCAGCCGTGGTCATCCTGTGCATCTTCATCTACGTGCGTCGGCAGGTGCTGACCACCTCCTTTGGGGACGCGCGCCGCGGCTTCCAGTACATGCAGGTGCGCCGCAGCCTCTTTAAGCTGGCCACCCAGCCCCACCACCCCAAAAACTGGCGCCCCAACACCTTGACCCTCTCTGGCAACCCCCACTCGCGCCTGACGTTGACCAGCTTTGCGTCCATGTTGGCTGGCCGCCAGGGCCTGGTGACGTTGGCCGAGATCATCACTGGCCCCATCCACGAGCACCTGCCCAAGCGCAAAGAGTCGCTGGAGCGCCTCAAAGGCTTCATTGCCGAAAACGACTTGCAGGCCTTTGCGGAGGTCATGGTCGCCCCCGACCTCGACACCGGCGTCAGCAGCCTGCTCCAGGGCCACTCTGTGGGCCCCATCAAGCCCAACCTGCTGATGATGGGATGGACGCGCAAGGGCAGGGCGGAGTCGTTTGTGGGGCTGCTGCGGCTGGCTCAGGAGATGGAGATCAGTCAGGTCCTCTTGCACGATCGCGGCTTGCCCGGTCAGGACGACACCAAGCGGATCGACATCTGGTGGCGCGGCGAGCGCAACGGCTCATTGATGTTGATCCTGGCCCACCTGCTGAAGTCCAACTGGGTCTGGTCCAACGCCGAGCTGCGCATCCTGCGCATCATGCAGCCCGAACAGGACAAAGAGCAGGCAAGGATGGAGCTGCAGGCGTTGGCCGACGCGGGCCGCATCGACATCACCGCCAAGCTGGTGGATCCCGGCGAGACGCTCGGACAGACGATCACGGATCACTCCGGCGATGCCACGGTGGTCTTCCTGGGTTTCCAGGCCCCCGAAACCGAGCAAGCTGAGGCATTTTTTGAGCAGTATTCTCGCCTGCTCGACGGTTTGCCCACCACGCTGCTTGTCTGGTCCAACGGCGAGGCCGATTTGATGGCCTGATGGCGCCTGGATCCTGCAACAAACACGGTGTAGGGAAGGAAAGAGGCCCGCTGCGGCCTTCTTATGGTGTCTACAGGCTTCAGGGGCAGGCTGCGCGTGTTGGGCCACACCCCTTTGCCAAAACCCCCACTCCAACACAGGTGCCATCATGGGCAGACAGGATGTCTCGCCAGCGCTGCGCGGGAAGATAGAAGCTCTCAAGGACGACAACCCCGAGCTTCACCGCTATATCCACGGCCTTGAGACCCAGGCCGAGATGCACCGGCTTCAGGCCAAAGGCCAAAAGAAGGCCGCCAAGACCGCCGCGCGCGCAGGCTTCTGGTTTTTCTTTGGCAACAACCTCAACCAGGCCACGCGGACCTTCACCAGCGCCCTTGACCACTGGCGCATGCGTCACCCAGACGCCGACGGCAACCCTCGGACCTTTCCGACCGATGAGGCCGGTCAGGTGGGGGCAGCCGTTGTTCAGCGTCTTGTGCGTGTCAGCGCGGTGGGGCTCTTGGCGGCGCTTTTGCCCACCACGCTGCTCATTGTCCAGACCACCATCATGTGGCAGCAAAACCAACTTGTGCAGGAGCAATTCAACCAACAGCGCCGCGCACAAATGCTGGCCATCCTCTACGACACCGCTCAGGACTGTCTGCCCACGCCCGACAAGCCCTGTCCTGCGCTGGCCAGCCCCCGCGCACGCGCTGAAGCCGCCCGCGGTTTCATCGACGTGGCCCGCACTGAAGACGCGTCCGTGGACCTGACCGCCGTGGACCTCAGCCGCGTCTTTATGGCCGACAGCGATCTGTCCAAGCTCACGCTCGACGGCGCCAACTTCACCGACGCCCACCTGGCTGGCGTCGACTTCCAGGGTTCTGCGCTGCGACGCACCCGCTTCCAAGGCGCCGAACTCAAGGACGCCAACCTTTCGGGCGCCAACCTCAAACACGCGCAGTTCAAAGAGGCGCTGCTTGGGTCGGCCGACTTCACCCAGTGCAACCTCCAACACGCCGTCATGAAAGACGCCGACCTGTCCAAGGCCAACCTTAAAGGCTCCGATCTCTCCCAGGCCAACCTCGGTCAGGCCGATCTCTACAAGGCCAACCTCTCGGGCGCCACGCTCAACGAAACCAGCTTTCGCTCCGCACGCCTTGAGTCCGCCACCCTGCGCGGCGCCCGCATCAGCGGCGCCAACTTCAGCGGCGCAGACCTCAAGAAGGTCGATCTCCAGGGCGCGATCTACGACAAACAGACCCTCTGGCCCCCCGGCTTCGATCCCAAGGACCACGGCGCCAAAATGAAAAAGCGCTGATCATCCCCCCCCGCGCAAGCACAACCGTGCAACACACCCACGAGCGCCGCGTCCGATGTCGTGATGCATGCAAAGTCCGATGCTTTGGGATGCATACGTCTGCACTTTGGTATCGTTGTTTTCTTATTTGGCTTGAAAAGTGAACCATGCTCGCTATTATGGTCAAGACCAGGAAACAAAGCGGTCGCGGATGGCGGCGAGGTGCGCAATGAAGAAGTGGTTGTTGGTGTTGTTGGTGGCGCTTTTGGCGGGGGCTTGCGGGGATGATTCGTCTCAGACGGTGGACGGTCCGCCGCCTGAGGATGAAGAGACGCCCAACAATGACCCCATGGATGAGGATGTGACTGACCCTGAAGAGGAACCCGCTCAAGGGTGGGTGCCTGGGGTGAGCGCCTTTAAAGAGTCCTCTTTGGAGTGGGGGCTGGAGCCGACGCAGATCTACGGCACACAGTTGGCGGTGGCAGACATCGACAACGACGGCTACGCCGATTTGGTGGTGCGCCAGGGCAGCCGCTCGGACGATTTTGGGCCCGAGGGGAGGCGTTGGGGCTTTGTGCTGCGCAACAACGGCCAGGGACAGTTTGAGGACGTGACCGTGGAGAGCGGCCTGCGGGCCACGCGCAGCGCGCCCGATGGTGTTTTGGGGCACCCTGGAGAGGTCTTTGCGTTTGCCGATGTGGACAACGACGGAGACCTGGACGCCTACGCGGGGACCAACACGACGTTGACCAGCCGAACTGTGGAAGAGACCAGCGAGATCTTCATCAACGACGGCAACGGGGTCTTCGCGCCTGGACCGGAGGGCTCTGAGACGCGCCGCGCCGTGGATGTCCCTGCGGGAGCGGCGTTCACCGACTTTGACCGCGACGGCTGGGTGGATCTGTGGGTGTCTCAGAACGCGCCCCAGGACGTTTTTGAACCGCTTCAAGACAGGCTCTACCAGGGCAACGGCGATGGGCACTTTGTGGACGTGACCGTGGCGCGAGGCCTGGAGACCTACGAGTGGAGCACGCCAAACCTCAACAACGCCCAGGCGCACTCGCGCGGGTGGTCGGCCGGGGCCTGTGACATCAACGGCGATGGCACCCCGGAGCTGCTGGCGTCTTCCTATGGCAGGGCCCCCAACCACCTCTATCAGGGCAAGGAGGACAACCGGGGGGTGTCCTTCGTCAACCGCAGCATCAGCTCGGGCTACGCCTTTGATCAAAATCAAGATTGGAGCGACAACCAGTCGGCCCGCTGCTTCTGTCAACTCAACCCCAATGAAGAAGGCTGTGACGCGGACATGGAGCCACCGGTGACCAGGTGCGAGAACGCCGACGGGCATTTTCGTTGGCGTCATACCTCGGACCGCGAGCCGTACCGCCTGGGTGGTGTCAGCGCCACTGCGGTCTGCACCGACATCAACAACGATGGCCACATGGACCTGCTGGCCACCGAGTTGGTGCACTGGGATGTGGGCAGTAACTCCGACAGCACCGAGCTTTTGCTCAACAACGGCCAGGACAACGTGCGCTTTGTGCGCCCCGGCAACGATCTGACCGGGTTGACGCGCACGCACGCTGAGTTCAACTGGAATGAGGGGCATCTGACCGCGGCGGTCTTTGACTTTGACAACGACGGCTGGCCCGACATCTACCTGGGGGACACCGATTACCCCGACACCCGTGGTTTGCTCTACCACCAGGACTCGCGCGGCAAGTTCAGCCAGGTGTCCCTGGAGGATGGCATCGATCATCAACGCAGCCACGGTGTGGCGGTGGCCGACTTTGACCGCGACGGTGACCTGGACCTGATCGTGGGCCACTCTCGCGCCCGCTGCGATAGCTTCCCTGAGGGATGCTTCAACACGCCCCGCGTGCGGTTCTTTGAGAACATCGTGGGCAACCAACGCCACTGGATCCAACTTCGCCTGGAGGGCGGCCCGGGGACCAACCGCTCGGCCATCGGCGCGCGCGTCACCGTTGAGGCCGGCGGCATCACCCAGACCCAGGAAGTCAACGGCGGCCACGGCCACTACGGGATCCAGCAGGACATGACGCTCCACTTCGGGCTTGGCGACGCTGAGCAGGCCACGGTCACGGTGCGCTGGCCCGATGCGGATCTGACCACAGAGACCTTCACCATCACCGGCGATCAGCGCTACCATGTCCTGCAAGGGGCCGAGCCGACCCCCGACATCGCCCCATGAGCCTGATCTGGTCGGGGCTGCACCCCACAGGAGCCCGATCTTGCCCATTGAGGACATTCAAACCTTCTCCAAGCTCTTCAAGCTGCCCATTCCGCTGCACCGGGAGGTCGATTATTACCTCCAGACTCTGGCGCGCTCGGCGCAGTTTGAGGACATGGCCACGCTGCGCGCGGAGTTTGAGTCCTTTGAGGCCAGACTTCAGCAGCGCCAGATGGGCGCAGCCCAGTACCGCAACCAATGCAATGAGCGCCTGGTGAAGTTCATCGGCGCCACCGAGGCCTACAAGCGTTTTGAAGACGCGCCGCTGCCCGCGCGTCCCTCGCGCAAAGACGACAGGCGCCGGTTTCATGGTCAGGTCTGGCTGTCGATCGATCTGCGCAAGGCCAACTACCACACGCTGCGGCGCTTCGACGATGACGGGGAGCTTGGGCAAAGCTGGGAGGCGCTCCTTGAGGAGCAAGGCGTGGACAGGGCGCTGTCGCACTCCAAGTCCTTCCGACAGATCATCTTTGGCAACCTCAACCCCAAGCGCAGCCAGCGTTTGCAGTCAGCGATCATCGCCGACATGCTCCATGGTCTCATCGGGGGTGGTCAGATGGTTCAAGACGAGGTGGTCTTTATTGGCCACGATGAGTTGATCGTGGCCTGCGGACAAGGTCCTGAGGCCGCCGAGCGCTGCGCCGCCATTGGTCAGGCCGCCCAGGCCCTTGAGGCCTTGCCTGCGCCCCACACGATGCGTCTGACGGTCTTGAGGCACAGCGCGCTGGCTGGCCGGGGCTGTGCGCTTGAAGAGCACCTGGACCCCAACACGTTGGACGTCACCCAGCGGCGCCTCTTTGGCGTCCCCGGGAACCTCTTCTTCCTCTACTTCAAGCAACACGTGCTGCAAGAGCCACTGGATGTGCGCGATCGCTACTTCTGGAATGAGGGGAGGCTGGCGATGTGGGTGGATGAAGAGGGTCTTTGATGCGTCTCGCATCACTCGCAGATGTCGGTCCCCTCAATGCAGATCAGCTCGCCGTTGCGGCAGGTAGGGCGAAACTGGCCCCCGTCCGAGCTGCAGCAAAGAAAGTCTTCCAGGGGCTGTCCGCACGCACCCTGAGGCACACAGCACACCAGGTTGGCGTTGGAGCACTCCACATCGTCCGACATGTGCCCCATGCCCGGGGAGCACTCCCCGATGCCCACACAGCCACCCCCCAGTGAAAAACAGTCGGGCGTCTGCTCGTCGTTGTTTTCGTCGTCGCCGTTGTCGGTGTCTTCAGCCGTGCCGCTGTCTTTGGAGTTGTCCCCGCAGCCCACCGCTGCCGTGGCCATCAAGACACACACCCCAAGCACCCAAAACCAACGTCCCATGCCGCAATCTCCGTCGCGTTTGTTGTTTGAACCATTGCCCGGGCCCGCAATAAACCGACCAATGGGTATTTATCTGGGATTATGCGCATTTTTGCCCACGGCGCAAGCCGCCGCTGTGGTTTTTGACGTCGTTATGGGCGTCAAAAACCACAGCTCACTATCAGGGGTAGGAGTGTCACTCCAAGTCAAAGCCGCAGTCGGGTTCGACGGAGATGGGTTGGCCGCTGGGGCAGATGATGTCGCCATTGAGGACAAGCCAGGTCAAGATGGCGTCGGTAAAGTCGGCGTCTGTCAGGTCGATGCCGTCAAACTCCGCAAAGGACAGGTCTGCGCCCACAAAGCTGGCGCCGGTCAGATCGCTTGTCTGGAAGTTGGCCGAGACCAGCGAGGCGCGCTCAAAGGAGATGTTGGTCAGGTCGCTGTTGACAAAGGAGACACCGTGGACGGTGGCCAGCGCCAGGTTTGCGCCGTTGAAGGAGGCGTCTCTGAATTCGCTGCTGCTCAGGTCCGCCAGCAGCAGCGTGGAGCCTGTGAGGGTGCTGCGGTTGCCCATGACGCGTCTCATGGAGGCGCCTGAGAAGATGGCGCGGCGCGCGTTGGCCAGGACCATATCGGCGCCGTCAAGCGTGGCGTCGGTGAAGTTGGCGCGCCCCAGCCTGGAGTTGCTCAGATCGGCGCCGGTCAGGTCGATCCCCTCAAGGTTGGCGCGTTGGCCATCCAGCTCTGAGAGATCGACGAAAGAGGCTTGCAGCCTGGGCAGCTTGGCGCCGTTGAGCGTGGCGCCGCGCAGGTCTGCCTCTCCAAAGATGGCGCCTTCGCCAGTGCACAGCTCTGCGTTGACGCCGCTCATGTCGGTGCTGCCAAAGTTGGCGCCTGTGAGGTTGGCCCGTTGCAGGGACGCGCCGGTGAAGATGCTCTGAGTGAAGGTGGCACCTGTGAGGTTGGCCAACTCCAGGCGTTTGCCGCTGAAGTCTTTTTGAAAGCAGACGGCGCCGGGCTTGAGGTCGCAGATGGCGCGCATGTCCTCGGTCAGGTGTCCGCCACAGGTGCCGCCGTTGTCATCGGAGTTGGTGCCGTCTGGGCAGATGGTCGACAGCCACCCTTCTTCAGGCAGGAGGGCGTCGGTCACATTGGCGCCCGTCATGTCGGCAAAGAAGAGCACGGTGTCGAGCATGCGCGTTTCGACAAACTGGCTGTCGCGCAGGTTGGCAAAGGACATGTCTGCGCGGTCCAGGAAGGTGCCGTCAAAAACGGCGCGCTCCAGGTTGGCGTAGCGCATGTCTGCGGCCACCAGGATCAGCCTGGAGCAGTTGGTGCCAGGTTTGGCGTCGCACTCGCCGCGCTCGGGTTCGATCAAGTGTCCACCGCAGGTGCCGCCGTTGTTGTCGGAGTTGGTGCCATCGGGGCAAGTGGTGTTGTCCCAGGTGACCTGACCCAGGAGGGTTTGCAGCATGGCGGCGTCGGTGAGGTCGGCGCCGGTAAGGTCGGCGCCCGTCATGTCGGCCTGGTTGAGTGTGGCACCGGTGAGGTTGGCCCCCACGAGGTTGGCGTAACGCAGGTCGGCGTCGGTCAGGTCTGCGCCGGAGCATTGCGCGTCGGGCTGTGCGTCACACACCGAGACAAGTTTGGGGTCGAGGTGTCCGCCGCAGGTGCCTCCATTGGCCTGCGCGCGGGTGCCATCGGGGCAGGTGGTGTCAGTCCAGTTGATGCCGATGATGTCAGCCGAGACCAGCGAGGCGCCGGTGAGGTTGGCGCCGGAGAGGTTGGCGCCGGTCAGATCGGCGCCGGTCAAATCCGCGTCGCGCAGGTTGGCGAAGCGCAGATCAGCGCCGGTCAGATCGACGTTGGGGCACAGCGCCCCTGGGGCCACGTTGCAGATCTGGAGCAGCCCGTCGGTCAGGTGTCCACCGCAGGTGTTGCCGTTGTCGGTGCTCAGGGTGCGGTCTGGGCAGATGGTGTTTGGCCAGGAGATGCCGTCGATCACCGTGTTGGTCATCAGCGCCCCGGTCAGGTCGGCATCGGTCAGATCGACATTGGTCAGATCGGCGCCTGTTAGATCGCTGTCCACCAAAAGGGCGCCCATCATCAACGAGTTGCTGAAGTTGGCCTGTCGAAAGTCCCGGCGGCTGAGGTTGAAGCCGCTGAGATTCTGGGCGGTGCATTCGACGGGGCGAGCATTGAGCGCACAGGGCGCGGCCCCGTCCAGGGAGTAGTCTTTGAAGGACGGACAGCCCGTCATGGATGTTGCGGACGCCAGTATGGCGGCGACGCCAAGCAAGCGCGTGCTTTGTGTGCGTGTCATTCCCATGGGGTCCTCCACATGACCATAAAACCGTCGGGATCGACGCCCAGCGCGATCCCCTCCTCGTTCTGCGGTGATTCTGAGTCCAACCAGAGCAGATCCGTCAAAAGCAACGCGCCGCCAACCACAACCAGCGCGCCGCCAACCCCCATCAGGGTGCGGTTGGTGGTCTGCAACGATTCGATGTCGTTGAGTTGTCCTTGAAGTTCATTCACAGGCACGCCGGCGCGTTTGTCGCGCTGGAAAGCGTCGTCTTTGGGGGCCAGCGCCGTCCGGTCGATGATCAGCGCGCTGGTCAGCGCAGCCGCCCCCAGGCTCATCCCGACCACGCCCGACCAGCCGGCCCAGCCCAGCACCTCTTCCGACTCCAGCACCATGTCCACCCGGCTGACCTCTCCGGCCTTGATTTCCACCTCACGCACCAGCGTCAACGGGGGCTCGTCGCCTTCTTGCGGCAGCGAGGCGGCGAAGGTGTGGGTTCCTGGCGTCAGGAAGATGGGGGCGGGGCTGCACACCTGGGGCGCGCCCGAATCGATGCGCAAGGTCATCTCTGCAGGGGCGCAGTTGACGCGCACCGGCTGTCCGCAGCTGTCCACGAAGGCGCTGCGCAGCGCCTCGACTTGCTGGGCGACCTGAAGGGGAGACATGGCGCTTGCTGGCGGCGCGTTGCGGATGGCGTCGATGGAAAAGAACGCCATCTGGCATTGATCCTGCGCCATGAGCGCCTCGGCGATCGTCAGGTAGACCTCCTGATCTTCCTTGAGCCGAAGTGCCTCTTCGAGCAACTCCATGGCCCCTTCAGGGTCTTGTTGACCCATCAGATAGCGGCCAGCGCTGACCAGCGCCCTGGGATCGAGCCCCACGTTCACAGAGGCGTCCCGGGTCCCGATGATTTCCACCGATACAGGGGCGGTGCGTTGGCCGTGGAGGGTGCCGGTCACCGACCAGATGCCTGGTTGCAGGTCGATCTTCTGGCCGCAAGTGGATTCGACGGACGTGGCGTCGGTGCGCCGGGCCACCAGCGCCATGTCGGGCTGCTGGCACTCGACCGTCAGGTGGCCGGGGCAACTCTCCTCAAGCTCGGAGCGGTATCTGGCCATTGGCTTCATGATGGTGGCTTTGTCGACGCCGTTGAGGCTGGCGGCGCCCTGCACCTTGTCAAAGGCGTCCAGGGCCTTTTGACACTCTCCGAGGCGCTGCAAGAGGCGGCCACGGTTGAGCCACAAGAGATCCACGGGCGCTTCGGCCAGCAGACCATCAAAAATGGTCAGCGCTTCTTCAAGCTGGCCTGCTTCGACCAACTCGGCGGCCTGATCCAGCCGGGCGGTCTGGTCCTTGGTCAACTTCACTGGCGCCGAAGGCTGGCTGCTGGCTGTGTTGCACACACAAACCACCACCAACATCAGCGTCCATTTCAGAAGTCCGTTCATAAAATCCTCGGGTTGATGCTCCGATGCTCTCGGTGGAGAGGTGTAAGCAAAATACACGCCCGGTCTGGGCTTGGGCTTGAAATGTCCACAGGGCAGCCTGATCGTGTCAGAGTTTGACCACCATCTTTGGAGCACAAAAGGGCTCCGGCGTCATCCTGCCATGACCACATCTTGCTGATAAGCGTCGTTGAAGAGCTTCAGGATGCCTTTGAGCAGGCCCAGCGGGCAGCCGATCAGCAGGGCCCAGGCCAGATCGGGCTGTGCGGCCAGGAGCATGGGCAAAGACATGCTCCCAAAGAGCAGCACGCCAAGCGGGATCAACACAGGCAGGCCGATCACAAAGGCCAGCCGCAAGCGCCGCTTGGTCGTCATGGGCAACTGTCTGGGCTGCCCCAGGCGCTGCCATCGCCACGCCTGCAGCATCAGATCCAGCAAGAGCAAAAGCATAAAGAGGCCCAGCACAATCCGGCAGACGTACTCGGCAAAGGCATAAACCTGCGCCGTGCTCTCCAGCAAAAGGCTGACAAACCCTTCACAGATGGCCTCGGCGGCCATGCCCCCGTAGCTGTTGGTGTTGGTCAACACCACCACGCCCATGTCCTGGCCGGGCAGCAGCGCCATGGCACTGCTGTAGGTCAGCGTCTGGCCCCCCTGGGTCAGCATCAGGTCGCCTTTGCGATCGTGCCGGTTCCAGCCCGGCACCGGCCCCTGCTTGTCCTTGCCCGTCAGCGCGTCGGCGGCCCCCGGCGAGATCTGCAGTTGCGGCGGTTCCGGCGCCTCGTCTTTGGTCTTCTTTTTGTTAGTTCGGGCCTTCTTTGCCCGCGCCTTTTTGCCCTTGGGTTTGGCCTTGTCGCTTTGCTTGTCTTGGGTGGCGGTCGCCTTCAGCAAGGCGTGGAGCCACTGGCCCATGTCCCGCGCCGAGGCGCTGACAAAAAGGCTGGGCGCCACCTTGGCAGCGTCTGCGGGCTCCTGGCCTTCGAGCGTCAACCCATAAAGGTAGCGATGGCCCGCCACGGCCTTTGAACCCTCCGCAGCCCCCTCCAAACGCTCCTGGAACCGAGCCTTGAGCAGCGCCGGGTACGACTGGCCAGAGGCTGCTTCCAGGGCTTTGGTCAAGAGCGCCTCGTTGAGCACAGAGACTTCGCGGGTTTGTCCCACGGGGTGCGCCATGGCCAGCGGTGCCTTGAGATCCAGCGTCCCTTGCGTCCACAGCGCCTCACCGGCCTGGGCCGACAGACCGCTGGTGTGGTCCAGGAGGTGTTGGACGGTGATGGGTTTGCTGGGCGCGGGTTCAAACCTCAACCCCGGCACCAACGTCTCCACAGGGGCGTCGAGCGCCAGCTTGCCTTCCTGCGCCAACTCCAGCGCCAACATCGCGCTGAGCCCGTACCCCAACTGTCCCAGGACAAAGGGGTCGTCTGGGGTGATCGGCGCGCCATCGGCGTGCTCTCCAAAACCCTTGGCAAAGATCACCCCGTCTTCGCGGTGAACCACGGCCACCGAAACCCCAGGCAGGCGCATGGTCGAACGCACCGTCTCGACATAGTCCGAGAAGGCCTGCTGGTTCATGTACTTCCAGTGGGTCTCTGGCGCCTGGTCTGCCCAGGCCAGCGCCCCGGTCAAAGCCACCGCCAACACCGCGAGGATCAAAGTGCGCATCGTCGTGCTCCCGTGGTCAGGCCACGTCCCGTTGTCGAAACAGGTCCAGCGTTTCAGAATTTGGTGTGGTCTTTCAAGGCGTTTTGAACGGCGTGGAGCAGTGCTTCGGAGGTAAAGGGCTTGCTTAGCAGGGTGTGAAGGTCTTTTTGCAGGCCGTAGCGCTCGGTGGTGCTCTGATCGTACCCCGACATGAAGATGACCGGCAGCTCGGGCTTGACCAGCCTGGTCCGTTGGGCCAACACCAACCCCGTGGTCTGAGGCAAGAGCACGTCCGTCAACAAGAGCCCGATGGAGTCAGGGTTTTGCTCAAAGAGCCACAGCGCGTCCCCGGGTGTCCTGGCCTCCAAGACCGAATAACCGCGATTTTCCAGGCTGCGCTTGATGGTGTGCAAGACGTGCTCATCGTCCTCGACCACCAAAATGGTGCCCTGCCCCTGTCGCTGGGTGGGCATGATGATCTCTTGAGACTGTCTGGTCAGTGATGCGCCAGCGCGAGGCAGCCTGATGGTGAAGACTGAGCCCTTTTTGAGGATGCTGGTGACCTCGATGGTGCCGTTGGCCTCCTGGATCAATTCCTGGCACGTCGCCAACCCCAACCCGGTGCCGCCCTGGGGCGCTTTGGTGGTGAAGAACGGGTCAAAGAGCCGGTCGAGCACCTCTTGATCCATGCCGATGCCGGTGTCCATGACCTGAATCTCGATCTGATTGAGGTCGCTGGAGCTTTGCTGAGGGATGTTGCGGGCTTTGATGGCGATCTGGCCCCCCTGGGGCATGGCATCGCGCGCGTTGATGACCAGGTTCGTCAGGATCTGATCAAAGTGCCCCGGATCCATGCGGATCTTCCAAAGTCCTCTGGGCAACTCAAAGTGCAGGTCGACGTGCTCGCCGCACAGACGCCCCAACATCATGCGCAGATCTTGCAACTGCATGCCCACGTCGATCCGCTGCGCCGAGGCCGGTCTGGGGCGACCAAACGCCAACAACTGGCGCGTCAACGTGGTGGCGCGCTCGGTGGCTTTGATGATCTCCTGCACGTCGTCCATGAGCTCATCATCCGGCTCAAGCCGGTCCCGTATAAAGCCCCCAAAGATGTTGATGGCCGTCAGGATGTTGTTGAAGTCATGGGCGATGCCGCTGGTCAGGCGACCGAGCGTCTCCATCTTGTGGCGCTGTTGAAGCTTGGACTCCAGCGCTTTGATGGCGGTCACATCCTGCACGGTCCCGTGCATGTGGGTCTGCTGGCCGTCCCCGTCGGTCTCAAACTCCACATAGATGTTGAAGTAGCGCACCTCCTCATCCCCGCACACCGCACGGATCCAGAACGAAAAGGGATCGCCCTTGGCGCGCTGCTCCCCAAACTGGTTCACGACCCAGTCCCGATCCTCGGGCAAGAGCATGGACAAGAAGGTGGGGAGGCTGGGCTTGACGCTCTCATAGTCGTACTTGAGCAGTTCGCACAGCGAACGATCCCAGTCGGCGCTCTGGTCTCTAAGATCCACGCTCCATTGGCCCAAACCTGCGAGGTTCTGTGCATGCCGCAGGCGGCGTTTGAGCTCGGTCAGTTCTGCTTTGAGCAGATCTGTCGACGGAGGTTCTGAAGGCATAAACGCCCGTTGCTTTCCCGTATCAAGGGCTCAGGGAAGAAGGTGCCTGTTTATTGCGTCATCAGCAAGGTATTGGATGTTCGACCCCTTTACAAGTCGCCGCCCGTGACCCGCGATGCCCGCGCCGTTTCAGGCCGTGGGCAACTCGACCACAGTCCCCATCAAGTGCTCGCCGGTGGACATGGTCAACTCGGTCAGCAAGAGCTGATTTTCCAGGTCGACGTCGGCGCTGGTGTGGGTTTGGACCCTGAGGTAGTTGTCTGTGTAGCCAAGCCACCGGCGCCGCCCGTCCTCCAACACCTCGCTGTTGCCCTCCCACAGGACCGTGCGCTGCTCGCCCAAAAAGCGCTCCAGGTGTGCGGCCTTGGCCACAGCCCCGATCTCGTGCATCTCCTGATTGCGGCGGCGCTGCACGTCGCGGGTGATCTGACCCGACATGGTGGCGGCGCGGGTGCCTTCGCGCGGGGAGTAGGAGAAGATGTGCATGTGCGCAAAGCCAATCTGGCGCACAAAGGCCTTGGTCGCTTCCCACTCCGCCTCGGTCTCACCGGGGAAACCCACGATGATGTCCGTCGTCAGCGTCAACTCCGGGATGTTCTTGCGGGCCGAGGCGACCAGCGCCTCAAAGTCCGCCGTAAAGCAGCGCCGCGCCATGCGCCGCAAGACGCTGTCGCAGCCGCTTTGCAGCGGCAGGTGGAGGTGGCCGCCAAGGCGAGGATCGCTCCAGAGTTCAAAGAAATCCGGGGGCAGGTCCCAGGGTTCGAGCGAGGTGACGCGCAGGCGCGGGATGGAGGTCCGCTCAAGGATGGCCGCCAGCAGCGACTTCAGGTCCGTGCCCAGGTCGCTGCCGTAGCCGCCCAGGTGCACGCCCGTGACCACGGCCTCGTTGTAGCCCTGCTCGTGCAGCGCGTTGATCTCAGCGACCACATCGTCGATGGGGCGGCTGCGCTCGGCGCCGCGCAGGATCGTCACCACGCAGAAGCTGCACTGGTTGCGGCAGCCGTCCTGGACCTTGACGAAGGCGCGGGTGCGCGCCTCGGCAAAGAGGTGCGAGCCCTCATCGACCTCGGCCGCCATCCGGGGCATGGCGGTCACGTCCAACTCGGTGGTGATCAGGTCCACCAGCCGCGCTTTGTCCTGGTTGCCGACCACCAGATCGACCCCGGCCAGCGAGGCCACCTTTTGCGGATCCATCTCGGCGTAGCAACCGGTGATGACCAGGTGGGCGTTGGGGTTCTGGCGATGAAAGCGGCCGACGAGTTGACGAGACTTGCGCGCGGCCACGCCCGTCACCGCGCAGGTGTTGAGGACAACAACCTGGGCTTTGTCGGCGCGGCGCACCACGCGGTGTCCGCGCTGATCCAGATCCCGGTGCCAGCGTTCCAGTTCGGCCTCGTTGAGCCGACAACCCAATGCGTGAAGGTAGACGTCCATGACAAGTGTACTGCTTGCGCGCCCTCTAAAGCCGGTGTGGCGGCGCGCTTGGAAGGTCGGATGGATATGCAGGGTGGGGCGATCGGCTCCACAGGGCAGGCGACACTATAAGAATTGACCCCGGCGGCGCAAGCCCGACATGATGGAACTTGCACGCACACTGCCAGCAAGCAGGCCTTGAGCCGATCAATACCCTCAAAGAAACGTTCTGACCTTCAGTGGTGAGGTTTGGAGCGCCGTTGCCCTCTTGGATGGGGGGCGCTGCCCCCCTCATGCCCCCCTCGGGCCCATGCGGCGGCGTTTTGGTGCCCACTTTGTGCCCACTGCGCGTCGAACAAGGGGCTCAGCGGGCCACGACGCGGGCGCGGCCCTGGTGTTTGGCGTCGTAGAGTGCATCGTCGGCGCGCTTGATGGCCTCTTGATCGGTGTCATCGCTGGTGCGCGCGCCGCACTGGGTGACCCCGATCGAGGCTGTGACGCGCAGCGGGCCCCCCGCGACGTCAAATGGGGTGCCCGAGATGGCCTCAAGGAGCCGCTGGGCCACTTGTTGTCCCTGCTCCAACCCCATGCCGGGCATGATTACCAAAAACTCCTCGCCGCCGTAGCGCCCCAGCGTGTCTCCAGAGCGCAGCGCCGACTGCACGCGGCGCGTCAACTCGATCAAGACCTGATCCCCTCCGGCGTGGCCGCGCGTATCATTGATGAACTTGAAGTGATCGATGTCCATCAACGCCACACAGACCGGCCCGTCGCCGCTGCTGGCCTTCAAGCGCGCCCTGCGCAGCGCGATCAAGACGCTGCGGCGGTTGAAGATGCCCGTCAGCGTGTCTCTTGAGGCCAACTCCAAGAGCCTCTTCTGGGAAGCCCTCAGCCGCTCTTCGGCCTTGAGCCGCTCGATGGCGCACCCCAACTGCACGCCGATCGTCTCCAGCAAGGAGACCCTGTGCAGATCGTCCGCCGGGTGCGGCTCGGTGTAGAGGAAAATCACCCCAAAGACCGTGCGCCGGGCCTTGAGCGGGATGATGTAGTGACCGTGGGGTGGCATGCCCTCAAAGGTGTGCTCATGGCGAGGATCCTCAAAGCAGTCCGGGCTGATGATCACTTCGCCAGAGAGCGCTGTTCGACCGCAAAGGCAGCTGCCCAGCGGCACCCAGGACTCGAACTCCAGAAAGGCGTCCGAAAACTTGCCCACGGTGTGGTAGAGTTTGAGCGCTTTGTCGCCCGCCGAAGCACTGCCCGACTGTGCCATCGCGCTCTTGCACCCCCCACACCCGCTCTTTTGAAGGTCTTGCTCAGAGCAGGACTCGATCATGAACGCGCCAGCCTTCTGTTTGACGCTCAACGCCTCCAGCCCAATCAAGCAGCGCAGCGCCCGATCGAGCAGGTCCCTAACGCCGGTGCTCTCCTGAATGATGGTGTTGATGGAGGCCTGAATGTGCAGCTCTTCATTGCGGCGTTGGAGCTGCTGGGTGCGGCTGACCTGCTGGCTGGCGTCCCGGATGATGGTCGAGAACATGGTCTGCTCACCCACACCAATGCGCGTGACCGCCAACGAGACCGGGATCAAGTGCCCGTGCTTATGGCGAGCCTGGAGCAAGCGCGCTTTGCCCATTACGCGTTGGCGGCCGGTGCTCAGGTGGCGTTCGATGTAAGCGTCGTGGTGTTCGGCGTCGGGTTCTGGGATCAGAATGGAGACGTTGGTGCCGTAGAGTTCGTCGGGTTGGTACCCAAAGAGCTTCATGACGGCGCCGTTGCACATGGTGATGCGCCCGGCGCTGTCGCAGAGGATGAAGGCGTCAACGGCGGCGCTGAAAACCTGCTCAAGGAGCTTGGCCCCCTGGAGTTGATCGGCCCGGTGGGCGCTGGGGGTTGAGTGGGGGTGCATGGGTTCGGGTCTCTGTCGTCGATGTTGGAGCGGTGTACGCACCTGCCAACATCGTCACTCGGCCCGCTTGCCATGAACCAACCCACGCCCTCCTGGCCGAATCTGATTGAAAAGGGCCAGGGGCAAGGAGTTTATGCAGGCAAAACCCGGTCTATTTGGGATCTTTGGGCTTGTTGGTCCTGCCGACGCGGGGCTTTTGGGGCCGCACAACCCCTGAAGAGGGGCCGCGAGGCTTGGCCTGAGGCAAGGGACCAGGGTCGGGCCAACCGTCGGTGCCCATGCCGGGGTTGGTGGCCGGTCCCGTGCTCTCAAAGACCGCTGCGGTGGTCGTGGACGTGCTGGTTTGGTCGGGCCGCAGGCCCTTGAGCCGCTCCATGACCTCGTTGAGCTTCTGCCAGATCTCGCGGCCGCCCTGGAGGTCCTGCGCCATCGAGCGCACCAGCGGGACCAGGGACCACTCAACGATTTCAATTTGCTGGGCCAGCGCCTGTTCCAGGTCGGTGGAGGGTTTGTTGACGATCTGCACGTTCATGCGCGCCTGGGAGAGGCTCTGCACGCTGGCGTTGAGCCGCCCAATGGCGTCCACCACCGCTGCGGTCTGCGCCGCAGCCGAGTTGGTGTCGATCTTTTGCGTGTTGGTCGCCTTGGACACTGCCGCCTGCTCGCGCATCAGGTGCGCCGCCTGGGCGATGCTGGTCTGAATGCCCTCAAGCTGGGGGCGAACGCTCTGGTTGGCCATGTGTTTGGCCAGCGCCTCAATGGCTGGGCCCACCTCGTTCATGGACATCGACTGACGCAGCGCCGCCAACTCGGTGCGCAGCGCGTCCTGGCTCAGCGCCCCGCGCAGCTCATCAACGCCCTGAACCAGGCTGCTGAGCTGTCCCGTGACGCGGTTGACCGGGTCGTCGTCCCCGCCGCCCATCATTTTCAGGCGCTGGAACTCCTTCTTGATCCCCTCCCAGCGCTTCAAGTCCTCGCCTTTGAGCCGACCGCGCAGCTCCGCCAGTTTCAAGAGGTTCTGCTCTGCCCCCGTCGTCAGCGTCTGGGCTTCGCCGATGTAGTGATCATCGAGCAAAGCCTGCAACTCGGCCTCGTTCATGACCGCCGCGATCTTCTCGGCGATCTTGTTCATGTTGCGGTACGAGCCCTGGAGCTTGAAGGGCGGCTCGGTGCGGTACGCGTCGTCCTGCGAGGCCGAGGTGATGTAGGCCTGGTTGACCTGCAATAGCAGGTCCTGGACCACAAAGAGCTTCTTGAAGACGGTGATCAGCTCGTTGATCTCCACCGACGAATACGTGTGCTTAAGCTCCTGGGGCGGGATGTTCTCGCCCTTGGCGATGCGGATGAGCTTGTAGGTGTCCTGCGGGTCGCGGGTGGCCAGCGGGGCCAGCACCGGGTTGCTGGTCATCGTGTTCTCGATGTAGCTCAGCGCAAAGACCTCTTCGCGGCCGTTGAGGATGTCGCCCAGGTTGTACGTGTCGGCGCGGTTGGCCAACATGTCCGGGATCTGGAACTTCTCGCCGGACTCCGTGTAGGGGTTGCCCGCCATGATGACGCAGAACTTCTTGCCCCGCAGGTCGTAAGTCCGCGTGCGGTTCTTCCACACACCCTCGATGCGCCGCTGGGCGTCGCACAGCGAGATGAACTTCTGCAGAAACTCAGGATGGGTGTGCTGGATGTCATCCAGGTAGAGCATGACGTTGTTGCCCATCTCCAAGGCCAGGTTGAGCTTGAGCAGCTCCTGGCGCGCGGTGGCGTTGGGGGCCTCCGAGGGGTCGAGCGAGTGCACGCTGTGACCCAGCGCCGGGCCGTTGATCTTCATAAAGATCAGCCCCAGGCTGTTGGCCACATACTCCATCAAGGTCGTCTTGCCGTAACCTGGCGGCGAGATGAGCAGAAGCAGGCCCATGAGGTCGGTGCGCTTGCCGGCGCCCAGGGCGCCCATCTGTTTGGCCAGGTTGTCGCCGATGATGGGCAGGTAGACGTCGGTGATGAGCTTGTTGCGCACAAAGCTGGTCAGGACCTTGGGCATGTACTCCTCAAGGCGCAGCCGGTGGCGCTCGCCCTCAAGGAAGGACGACCGCAAGGCGCGGTACTCCTTGTAGCCCGGCACGTGGACCTGACAGAAGTGCCTCAGGCGCGGCAGAAATTCATCCAGACGCAGGTGGAGGGTGCGGCTCTTGATGCGGGCGTGTTGCCCGATCAGGCCGCCGACCTCGGCGCTGGTGGCTGCGGCGGTGGGTTCGCGGTCCAGACCGCGCTCGGTCAGCATCAGGACCACGGCCTCGGGGG
The DNA here is from genome assembly GCA_937123825.1 of uncultured Pseudomonadota bacterium. Classification (GTDB taxonomy): domain Bacteria; phylum Myxococcota_A; class Bradymonadia; order Bradymonadales; genus CAKZKQ01. The sequence continues at coordinate 4,138 of CAKZKQ010000476.1, read as the reverse complement.
CGGCCACGCGCAAAACTTCGGCGCGGCCATCGGGGGCGTGGGCCAGCAGGCCTTCAAACCACGCTGAGAGGAGTTCCTGGCGCGCCTTGAGATCTTTGCCAAGCGCCCGCAGGTCCGACTCAAACTCTCCGCGTGTCCCGCTGCCGTCGAGCAGGTCCATGAGCATCTGGCGCAACTCGGTGGCTTCGGCGCTGGTCACAAAGCGGGGGTGGTCGGCGGTGAGTTCTTCGGCCAGGTAGGCGCCGGCCTCTTTGCTCTCGGCAGGGTCGCCGGGCAGGTCGGAGTACTGCAGAAAGGCTTCAACGGACTCGGCCAACTCTTGGGCCAGGGCCATCATCCCGCCGACGTGGCCCAGAGAAGCCCGCAGTCGTCCCAGGCTGCGGGCGCGCCGATGCCAGAGGTCGCGACTGCTTTTTTCGGTGCCGTGGGCCCAGAAGAGGCAAGCCAGTGAGCGCGGCCCGGGCGCAAAGCGCAGCAAACCCCCCACATCGCGCAGGTGCAGGAGTTTTTCCAGGATGGCGGCGGCGTCGGCGTCGTGGACGCCTCGGTCGTAGCCTTCGTCGTAGCGCTCGGCAGCGTAGTCGGCCACCAGCTTGGTCAGGCCTTTTTCGGCGCGTGTGGCCTCGTGCAGGAGGTCGAGCGTGAGGTTTTCCTCGTTGCGCTCGGCGGCCTCCAGCATGCAAAAGGCCAGATACTCGCCGCGGTAGACGTTGTCGCGCTCTGAGATGAGCGTCTGTGACCAGTATTGCTGGGTGCTGTTGAGGGCCTCGTCGTCGATTGTCTCGTAGAACTCGGTGCCGGTCAGGTGGAGGCTCATGCCCTCTTCGCGAGGGAGCATGGTCAACTCAAGATTCTGGGTGTTGACGCTAAAACGGTGTCTGCCAAGGCGGATGGCCTTGCCGCCGTCGTCAAAGATGTCCTGTTTGTCGCGCAGCGCCCGCAGGGCCTGGTCGCGGGAGGCTTTAAGGCGCGCCTCGATGTCGTCTGCTTTGACGCTGTCGCCCAGGGCGCGCAGAGAGTCCGCGGTGTCGCGGACCTTGATGACCATGGCGTCGGAGGCAAAGTAGGCGTTGAGGGCGTCGTCCTCTTTGAAGGCCTGGGCACGGCGCGCGATCCCCTGGAGGATGCGCCCGGCGGCGGCGGCCATGTTGGCGGCGCGGCGCTGGCGCTCTTCAAGGAGGCTCTGCTTGCGGGTCTCAAAGGCCTCAAAGACTTCTTCGCGCTTGGTGGCCAGGTCCAGCAGGAACTCGTCAAACTCGCTGAAGCGGCTTTCGAGGTCTTCAAGCTGGACCAGCAGGCGCGAGAGTTGGTCGTCGCACTTTTCGGGCGTGTCAGCCAGGCCCATGGCGCTGGTGACGCTCTGGCCAAAGAGCTTGAACTGGGCGGCGAACTCGGCCACCGACTCTTTGCTCAGCAGCTCCTTGCGACGCGCCTCCATCAAACCGCGCGTGCGGTTGAGTTGGCCAAAGACCTCGGTCATTGACTCAAGGATGCGCGTGCGGGCGTTGGCGTCGTCGATTTTGAGGCTGCCGACGATCTCGGTGAGCAGATCCAGGCCCTGGCTCATGGACTCAAGGCGCTGTCGCACGGGCTCGGCCTCGACGACGGTCTGGATCTGGTCGATGGTCTTGGTCAGCTCCTGGACTTCCTTGTGGTAGGGCTCCAGAGCCTCGTCTTTGAGCAGGAAATCGACGGCGGCGGCGCTGATCTGGTCGTTGGCGGCGATGACCTGGGCTTCAAGCTCATCGACGCGGTCGGTGTCCATGTAGCGCAGCGAGCGCATGGTAATCAGGTGGCCGCGCTGGTTGCGCAGCGCGTTCAGAGCCTCAACAAAGTCATCGACGCTCTGCCAGTACTCGGGACGCTGGCGCGCGATCAAGCGGCTTTGGGTCTCTTCGGCCTCGGTCAGGGCGCTGGTGGCCTGCTGGCGCATGGCCATGACCTTTTCAAACTCATCGATGATGAGTTCAGCCGTCGAGCGGATCTCTTTGAGCAGCCCCTGAAGCTCGCCGGCCTCTGTGTGGGCCAGCCAGGGATAGGTGTCGATGATGCGTGTGGCCTGCGAGATGAGATCTTCGTAGATCTGCATCGTGGGCTTCTGGTCGGCGATGGAGCGCTGGATGCCCAGGCAGTCCGAGATGCCGCAGACCAGATCCCCGTTGCCCACGCGGGCCAGAAAAGAGCCGTCGTTGGGCTGGGCGTCGGCAAACTCATCGCTGACAAAGGGCGTCTGCCAGGTCTTCATCTGATGGATCCGGGTGGGGTCCTTCAGGGCGTGAAAGACCACCATGTGCCCGTCATCAAAGATGCTGTAGCCGTGGCAGGAGATGGTGTTGGCGATCTCCTTGCGGATGAGGTTGTACTGGAGCAGGACGTAGAGCCCTTCGTCGCGGCGGTGGAAGACGTAGAGGACGTCCTCCTGGTTGGGCGACCGGATGACGCGCTTGAACTCCAGACCGTTGATCTTGTGGTCAAAGAGCTTCATCTCGCCGTTGTTGAGGAAGCAACCGCCGGGGAAGATGATGCCCTGATCCTCGGGCAATTGGACGCAGGCCACGCCGATGCCGTCGATGCGCTCGACGCGGTGGCTCAGGGCGCTGTAGACCAGGTAGCGGTAGGACTCCTCGCGGTAGGGCTTGATCTTCATCAAGATCAGGTGCTTGCCCAACTCGGCGTAGTAGATGTCGGCGTCGCCCAGGCCCTGGGTGGGGTCGACCTCTTCGGGGTCGTTGTAGATGCCCTTGCCGTCCTGGGTGTTGTCCTCGATCTTGACGGTCAGGTCGCCGCCGACACACTCCACAAAAAGACGGTCGCGCTTGGTGCCCAGCGCCACATGGGGGTGTTCGCCGTAGCGGAAGTTGTCGCGCGTGGTCTCGATCCACTCAAAGTCGTGGCTGGGCGGGAAGGTGTGGTAGCGCTCGCCGCGATCATCCTGGTACTGGATGTTGTTCTGCTTGTCGATCGTCCAGTGGAAGGCGCGCACGTCGCGCACGGAGCGGCCGATCTGGAAGACGGCGATCAGGCGGCCGTCCTGCACGCGAAGCTGCTGGAGCTGGGCGTCCTTGTTGTACTGGTAGAGATCGCGAAAGTTCTTCTGGAAGCGCTGGTCGGCCAGAAACCCCGAGCCGTCTTCGAAGTGCACATCCTCAAACTCCATCACGCCGTCCTTTTCGGCAAAGGCGTGGAGGCTGAAGACGTCGGCGACCTCGGTGGTGGTGCGCATGCCCAGGCTGACGTTGTAGCCAAAGAGGAGCTGGCCGCCGATCTGGACGATGTCGCGGGGCGTGCAGCTGTTTTCGGTGCGGATGCGCACCGCGCCGGTGGTCTCCATGACGCTGGAGCCGAAGGTCTCCAGTCGGCGCGCGTTGAGCTGCTGGACTTTGCCGTGCAGCGTGCGGCTGTGCTCGACCAGACGCTTGCGGATGATGTCGTAGTTGCCGCCGTCAGCCAGCGCAACGTCCTGGCCGCTCTCGGCGGCGTCTTGACCTTGTGGGTCAGTGGTCATGCCGTGCCCTCAAAAGATCCAAAGTGGGTCGGGAAGGAGATCGCGGCGCCAGCCTCTGGCCAGATGACCGGAGGCTGGCCGTGTGGGTTGGTCTTGCGATTGTGGTGCAGGACCAACCCCGGGTCGAATCAGCGCCTCACTTGGCGCCGTCGCCCAGACCCAGGCGTTTGGCCTGGGAGATGAGCGAGGCCAGCTTCTGCTTCTGGTCATCGGGGGCGTCGGCGGCCATTTTGCCCAGCAGCGCCGCCACCGAGAGGTTTTGCAGGTCGCCGCTGGAGATCGCCGGCCGGCTGAGGATCTCTTTGAGATCGGCCGGCAGGCTCTCTTCACCGCTGAGGTAGCCCGAGAGCATCGACTGGAGCGAGTCGCTGCTTTCGATGACGCCGTCGATGGAGCGGCCCACCGAGACGGCTTGCACGAAGCGCTCAAAGAAGGCGCCGTCGCCGCCGACGATGTTGATCTCGGCCTTCTTGAAGGCCTCGGCCAGGACGGTGGCCTGGGCAGTGGCGATGTCGCGCTGGACACCGATCTGCTCCATCTTGATGGCCTGGGCGGTCTGGAGCTTGAGGCGGAACTCCTCGTGCTCGCGTCCCACACCGTCGAGGGCCTTCATGGCCTCGGCCTTGGAGGCCA
>CAKZKQ010000475.1 GCA_937123825.1 uncultured Pseudomonadota bacterium | reverse complement strand
TGCTTGATGAAGAATTTGACGTGGACGCCCTTGAAGTTGGGGTTGCGCTTCATTTCGGCGCCCAGGCAGCCCTGAAGGCCACCAAAGTTGCGCAAAATGACCCGGGTGACCTCCTGGTCGGTCAGGACGTGGTCGCTGCCGCCCCCGGTGGTGAAGTCGGCCACTTCTTCGCCGTCATCCCCGCCAGCGCCTCCAGCGCCTCCAGCGCCCCCGGCACCGCGTCGGCTTTTGCCGCCGCGTCTGCCACCGCGCCGCCCACCTTTGCGGGCGCCTTTGGGGGTCTCACCCATGAGCGCGGCCAGCATGTTGGCGTCGACGTTGAGTTGATTGAACTCCTTGGGAGGGGGCTGCATTTTGTAGGTCGCCGAGAAATCGGCGAGCATGACTTGCTCGGGCAACTCGATGGGTTCGGGGCGCAGCACAAACCAATAGAAGGCCATGATGGCGCCGACCAGCAGTCCCAGGGCGACCCCGGCGTAGGTGGTGCCGCGGCCAACGGTCTTGGCGGTTTCGACCATCTGGGCGCGGCGCTCGGCCTCTTGCCGGCGGCGCTCTTCACGCACAGGGATGTACTCGGCCACAGCCACGCGAAAGGCCGTCATGTCCTGCAGCGGCATGCGCAACTGGGTGGCGCGGTCAAGGACCGAGGTATACTCGTCGATTTCGTCGGCCTGGAGTTGTTTGACGACCTGATCGTGGGTGAACGGGCCGTGGTCCAGGCCATCTTTGGAGACGAGGTAGCGCGCTTCGCCGACGGAAGCGGGGGCTTCATCGGTGGGGCTGGGTCCAGCCACGGCGGTGAAGGCGCCCGTTTTTCCCAGCGCCTTGGCGGCGGCGGCAAAAGGGTCATCCACAGAAGGGGGCTCGGGCTCGGGTTCTGGCTCGGGTTCTGGAGGGCTCAGCGTCACAGAGGCGGCCAGCGCCTCAAAGTCGGGCTGCGGCGCCTCTTGTGGGTCTGCCGCCTCGTAGATGGGGCCTGTGGTGGGCTCTGGCGGTTCGGGCTCCGGGGCGGGCGCGGCTGTGGGGGCCGGCGCGGCCTGATCGGCCTCGACAAAGGCCTTGAGCAGGCTGCGGAACTGGACCACGTTTTCGACGCGGCCTTGTTCGGCAGTGGCGGTCGCGCGGCCGATCAGGTCGGCGACCACGGCGTTTTGCTGGACCGCAGGGACCTCCATGGCGGCTTTTTGGGCCGCTTGCCCGGTGCCGCCAAGGGGTGTGGGGCTGAGCAGTTCGGCGGTGATCATCCCCAGGGCGTAGATGTCGCCTGCGGGGCTGACGCGCGCCGGATCACTGATGACCTCGGGGGCCATAAAGGGAGAGTCGGTGTAGATGCCGTTGCGGTGCTGGGCAAAGAGCAGGCGTCCCAGGAAAGGTCCAAAGGCCAGGTTGCTGACTTTGACGCGCCCTCGGGGGGTGACAAAGATGTGTCTGGGGGTCAGGGCGCCGTGCGCCATGCCGTCTTCGTGGAGCTTTTTGAGTCCGCTGCAGACGTGCCCGATGAGGTTGAAGATGCCTTTGGGGTTGAGGGCTTCGCCGCGGCCTCGGCGCCGGGCCAGGTAGTCGGCCAGGCTTTGTCCTTCGAGGTGCTCCATGACCACAAAGGCGGCGTCTCCTTCGCGCCCCAGGCCAAAGACCCGGGCCAGATGCTTGTGTTTGATCTGGCTGGCGGCCTTGATCTCCTGGCGCAGCTGGCTGTAGCCGTCCTCGCCCAGTTCACTCATGGGCAGGACTTTGAGGATCATCTCTCGGCCGTTGTCGAGCTTTCGGGCCAGGTAGACCGTGCCCAGCTCGTTGTGGCCAAGCATCTTCTCAATCTGAAACTGCCCGCCGATGTGTTGTCCATCGTCGAAGGGCGCGTAGGGTGTGGACACGTCGTTGCTTCCCCGTCTTTGTGGTCCTGTCAGACGTCAGGGTGTTTTTCGGACGTTGCCGTCGGTGTCGTAATACAGCCCGATGGACACCTTCCAGCCTCCGGACTGATTGAGCATCAGCACCGGGATCTCTTTTTTGTCCTGGGTGTGCACCTTGACCTTGAGCAGGCCGTCATTGATGGCCTGCTCGTCGGTGCGCTCGATGCGCGCGATGGCGTACGGGGCCACAAACCCGGAGCTGGAGATCAGCTCGTGGGGTTCGACCGCGCCCTTGTCACCGGCCTTGGCGTTGATCTTGTCGGCCTTGGCGCTCAAGATCTTCTGCTCTTCTTGTGGCAGGTACTCCCAGGCGCTTTTCCCGTCGTTGGTGTAGACGGCTTGGATGAGCGCCTCCAGGGCCTCTTCTGGGGTTTGGGGTTGCTCACAACCCGCCAGCCCCACCAGGCACAGGGACACCAACACAAGAGCGCGACAGATAACCTCAAACCTCATCATTCAAAACACCCATGGTTTGCCTTGCCCAAAATACGTGATCGGCACCCATGTGGCAACGTGCAGGTTGTCACAGGGTCAAGGGCGAGGGTTTTGAACAGAGCAATGGTGTGAAAGCCGAGATATTCCGCAAGGCCTGAGTTGGTTTTGGGAAGCGATGTGTTTTTGTGGGGTGATCAGGCTTTGATCACGGAGGCCGCAAAGCTCTGTGCGTCTTTCTCCAGGGCCGCCTCATCGGTTTTTTCGTTGGGGCGGTAGATCAGGGAGAACTGCCACAGTTGGCCTTTGTGGTGAACGCTGATGAGCATCAACTTGAAGTCATGGTCGAGGACGCTGCGGGCAAAACGGCTTTGCACGGCGTCCAGCCCGCCGATGTTGACATTTTGTGCTTTGCCAGAGGGTTGGAACCCGTCTTTGGTCAGCGCAGCGGCGATGTCTTTGAGCGTGGCGGGCACGTCGTCGGCGGTGACGTCGAGTTGGGTGACTTCGAGCACCGAGAGGGTGTCTTTGTGGCGCACCGCGGCGGTGCGGCCAGCGCCAGCTTCGACGCGCTCCCAGCCTTCAGGCAGGGTGCCTGGCCCGGTGGCTTGCGCCAGCGCCGTGGTGGCCAGCGCCAGCACGACAGCGGTGGTCATCAGCATTGAGAGTGCTTTGCGCAGCGTCATGGCGAGACCTCTGTGGCCGGGGCAAAAGGGGGTGGGGCGGGAGCGTTGGATCTCTGGATCGAGAGATCACTTAAAGACCAGGCCTTTGACGACGGAGTCGAACTGGGGCTTGATCTTCTCTTCTTCCTTGTCCTGCATGTAGCCGACGACCAGCCACGCGGTGGTGCCGCGGATGAAGCTGATGACGCGCACTTTGAGGGTGACGCCCGAGTGGGTGAAGCGGTAGATGGTCTCTTTGGCGGTCTTGTCGCCGTAGAGCTCTTTGACTTCGGGCTCACCGATGCGCTCAAAGGTCGACTCGGTCAGGGTCTTGTGGAAGGTGTTGAAGAAGACTTCGGCCACATCGGGCGTCATCAACTTGGTGGGGACGATCTCGATTTGAGACTGGGTTTGAGGCTCGGTGAAGACCGCCACGGCTTTTTCGTTGCCGCTGGTCTGTTCCCAACCGGCTGGTTTGGGGACCTCAACGGCGTACTCTTCACTGGTGACCGGGTCGTCCTGGGCCAGGACAGTGGGGGCCGTGGTGACAAAGGCGGGGGCCATCAGCGCGGCCAACACCAGAGCGAGGAACCTGTGGGTCAGGGGCTTGTGCATGTTTTTTTCCATCTCCAGTTCATCGCGACACGCACGGTGGGCTGGTGGGTCGCAAAAAGGGTCTATCTTGAACGAAACCGTGTCGCGCAGTCCTTTGGCCTTATAGCAACCTCGTGCAGGTGGTTTCAAGCGCTCGCCTTGCCCACCCGCCTTGCGGCGTGCTAAACCGACCTCTTCTGGTCGTTGGATGACCATGCCCCTGCTTGTGATATTGATGGGGCGCAAGTCGGCCTGCCTGCGTGGGGTCGACAACACTGAGTGTGCACCTGGAAAGTTCAGGGAGGCGACGGTTTTGGACCTTTTGGGTGTCCCAACTGCCCTCACCATGTCCAGTGAAGTTTTAAAGAAGGAGGTTTGTGATGCAACGTGTTCCCATGACGCCCGAGGGCTACAAAGCGCTTCAGGATCGCTTGCACCACCTCAGGACCGTTGAGCGGCCCCAGAACGTCGAAGACATCGAGACGGCCCGCGCCCACGGCGACCTGAGTGAGAATGCCGAGTACAAATACGCCAAAACTCGCCAGAGCGAGATCCAGCGCGACATCGATTACTGCGAGGACCGCCTTGGCCGCGCCCAGATCATCGACCCCGCCAAGCTCTCCGGGGAGCGGGTGGTCTTTGGCGCCACCGTCGAGATCGCCGACTGCGACACCGACGAAGAGTTTCTCTACATGATCGTCGGCGAGGACGAGGCCGACATCAAGTTGAGCCTGCTGTCCATCACCAGCCCCATCGCCAAGGGCATGATCGGCAAGGAAGAGGGCGACGTGGTCAAGATCAAGACCCCCGGCGGCATCCGCGAGCTGGAGATCCTCTCGGTCGCCTTCACCCACAAGCGCCCCTCCTGAGGCGAGCGCCGCAAGCCAGCGTCTTTTGTCCACCCCGGCGCCGGCCGCCACCTTTGGCCCACCCATCCCCCACAGCTTGAATTTGCCCGCTGCGTCTGGATCGTGTTTGATGATCGTGTGCATGGGCCAATCTCAAACCTTTGATGTCTGGACATAACGCGCCATGACCGCAATCCGGCTTGGACCTTTTGAGCTTCACCGGCGCGTCGGCAAGGGCGCCATGGGACAGGTGTGGGCGGGGCGACACGGCGCCTCGGGGGCGGACGTGGCCGTCAAGGTCCTTGGCGGCGAGCAGGGCCACAGCGCCAAGGCGCGCCAGTCGCTGCGCAACGAGATCCACGCGGTGGCCGGGCTCAACCACCCCGGCATCGTCATGCTCCTTGAGCACGGACAGATCCCCGACGCCGTCCACCATGCCTCCGGCGGCCAACTGCGCGCCGCCAGCCCCTATCTGGTCATGGAGTACGCCAGCGGCGGCTCGCTCGACGGCATCCCGCTGCCGCTGACCTGGTCTGTCCTCAAATCCGTCCTCCTCTCTCTCCTGGACGCCCTGGCCCACGCCCACGCCCGAGGCGTCATCCACCGCGACCTCAAGCCCGCCAATGTCCTCATCGCCACCCACACCGATGCTCGCCCTGGCCTGAAGCTGACCGACTTTGACATCGCCCACGCCGTCGAAGAGGAGCGCACCGGGGTCACCGAGCAGTCCATGGGCACCCCGCACTACATGGCCCCTGAACAGATCGAAGGGCGCTGGCGCGATTATGGCCCCTGGACCGATCTCTACGCCCTGGGGATCATGGCCTGGGAGTTGGCCTGCGGCCACGTACCCTTTGACGGCGACTCCTTTGTCCAACAGGCCTACATGCACTTGAGCGCCAAGGTCCCGGCGCTGAACACCCCCGAGCCGATGCCTCCCGGTTTTGAGGCCTTTTTGGGGCGCTTGCTGCGCAAGCACCCCCGAGAGCGCTTCCAGTGTGCCGCCGACGCCGCCTGGGCGCTGTCAAAGATCGACGACAGGCACTTCGAAGTCGAATCCAGGCCCATGCTCAAGCTCTCCATCATGAGCGACAGCCGCCCCATGCCCCAGGTCATGCCCCTGGCGCTCTCCAACCCCTGTCTGGGGCCTGCGCCTGGGATGACCGCTGGCGGGGCGACCTTGATTGTGCCCCAGGACGCGCTCCTTGGCGTCTCGCAGCCCGTCGATCCCGAGGCCCAAACCGGCGACAGCGCTGCGTCGCCGCGCGTGCCGCTGTCTTTTGCGGCCCCGGCCCCTGAGGAGTTTCTGGATCTGGGCCTCGATGTGCCCCCCATGCGCCCGTCCTGGCGCAGAAATGAGCCGCCGATGGCCTCCATGAAGATGGTGGACGCGGGGCTGAACCTTTATGGCATGCGCGCGGTGCCGATGGTGGGCCGGCATCAAGAGCGAGACGAACTCTGGAAGGCGCTCTTTGAGGTCTGGGACACCGATCTGCCCCGGTTGGCGCTGGTGCGAGGTCAAGCAGGGGTGGGCAAGAGCCGCCTGGCCCGCTGGATCTGTCAGCGCGCCGATGAGTTGGGCGCCGCCATCGTCCTGCACGCCTCCCACAGCCCCACCGTGGACCCCTCCGATGGTCTGCCGCGCATGTTGGCGCGCCACACTCGCTGTGTGGGGTTGGAGCGCGATGAGGTGGCCGCGCGCATGCGCAAGCTTCTTGAGGCCCAGCAGGTCAGCGGAGAGCACGAATGGCGCGCGTTGACCGAAATGATCGCCCCAGGCCCCCACACCCACGACCAGCCCGGCGTTCACCAGTTCAGCAGCGTCCGTGAACTCTACGTGTTGGTGCGCCGCTACATTGAGCGGTTGACGATGGAGCGCCCCGTGATCGTGTGGCTGGACGATGTCCAGTGGGGGCTCGACGCGTTGGAGTTTGTGTCCTACCTGATGTCCTGCCCGCCTTCCACCCACGGGCCGGTGCTCTTTTTGATGACCGCCCGCAGCGAGGAACTCTCGGTCAGACCCCGAGAGGCCAGCCTGCTCCAGACGTTGATGGACAGACCCGACGCCCGAACGGTGGACATTGGCGGCTTGAACCCCGATGAAACCGCCCAGCTTGTCCGGGAGCTGCTGGGTCTTGAGGGAGAGCTGGCCGGCAGGCTCCAGGAGCGCAGCGAGGGCAACCCCCTCTTTGCAGTTCAACTGGTGCAGGACTGGGTGCTGCGCGGCGCGCTGGTGCCCTCACCGCAGGGTTTTGTGGTCCAGGAAGGTCAGGACGCCGCCTTGCCCGATGATCTCCATGCGCTGTGGAAGGGGCGAGTGGAGCGTTTGATGGTGGGGCGTTGGTCGGCGGCGTTGCCGGCGCTGGAGTTGGCGGCGGTGTTGGGCGTGGAGGTCAACGCGGCGCTGTGGCACTCGGCCTGTCAGAGCGTGGGGTTGGTGGTGCCCGACGGCGTATTGGACGCCTTTTTTAAAGATCACCTCCTGGAGTCCACCACCGAGGGCTGGATCTTTGCCCACGGCATGCTGCGCGAGTCTCTTGAGCGGATGGCGGCAGAGGCGGGGCGGCTGCAGCGGCACCACCTGACCTGCGCCATGGTGTTGATCCAGCACAACGCCCGCCATTGGGGCGCCGCCGAGCGGATCGGCGAGCACTTTCTGGCGGCCGGTGAGTTTGCCGAGGCGCTCGATCATCTCTTGCGCGGTGCCAAAGAGCGCCAGGGGCTGTGTCAGTTTAAAGACGCCGACGCGCTCCTTGGGCGCTGCTTGCGGTGTCTGGAGGCCATCGACGCTCCCGAGGGGGATCCGCGCTGGGGTCAGGTCCAGGTGGCCCAGAGTCAGGTGTGGCGTCTTCAGGCCCGATTTGATGACGCGCGCCAGCTTGTGGACGGGTTGATTCGGCGCGCCGAGCGGTTTGCCTGGGACGACATCTTGCCCGCGGCCGAGCGCAGCGCGGGGTTGCTCCACCGCCACAAAGGCGAGTTTGACGCCGCGGAGGCGCTCTTTCGCAAAGCGCTGGCGCTCTACCAGGCCAACGCGGATCGCCGAGGCATGGCGCTGACCCTGCGCGCTTTGGGCGACGTCATGACCCAACGAGGCCAGCTTGAATCGGCCCGCGAAACTTTTGAGCGTGGTCTGGAGCTGGCCCAGTCGGTGGGGGATGTGACCATCAGCACCCACTGTTACCAGGGGCTTGGCCGGGTGGCGCGCCGTCAGGGTGCTTTTGAGCGGGCGACCGAACTCTACCGCTATGCCCACGCCGCTGCCCGCAGCCTGGGGAACCAGCTTGGCATGGCGGTGTGTCTCAATAGTCTGGGGGACATCGCCAGGTTCAGGGCCGACACTCAGGAGGCCGAGGCGTCCTACAGGCAGGCCATGGTGCTCTACGACGCCATTGGGTCAGCCGAAGGGATTTTTCCTCGGTTGAACCTGGGGTTGAGCCTTCTGGGGCGCCTTGAGTTTGCGCAGGCTCAGCCGGTCTTTGAGGCTGGCCGCCTGCATTTTGAACACACAGGGCGCCAGGGGATGTTGGGGTTTGTGCATGTGGCGCTGATGGCCTCGGCGGCTGGGTTGGGCCGCTGGGAGCACTTTGATCACCACATTGGCCGGGCCCAGATGTGTTTTGAGACCGCCTCGCTGGTGGATCCAGACATCGCCCGGCCTGCGCAGATGGCCGCCGAGCAGGCCCTGGCTCAGGCCAGGCCGCACAGAGCGCGTCGGGCCTTGGAGTTGGCCGCCGCCCAGTGGTCTGCGCTGGGTCAGGGCAAAGAACTTCAGCGCGTCGAGCAGATGCTGCGCGAATTGTCCGCCAAACTGCAATAAATGCCCTCAAGTCTCAGGGCGCGGGGCTGTGAATCGCGCCGAGCGCGCTGGATTCGGTCCAGCGGTTGCTGCGTTGTGTGTGGCCAACAACGCTCTTGGATGCCGTTGTGGTCGAAGTGCGGGTGGTTGAGATGGTGCAAGCTTGCGATCTGAGTGAAGGCGGTTAAAGTGATCTTCTGGGCTTTTGGCCCTTGTTGGCAGAGCGGGAGCTGCCGATGTTCAACGGTGAGGCCGATGACGGGCTCACGATAGGAGACGGTTGCTGCGACACAGCTGGCCCGACGATTTGGGCAGATTTCAACGGCCTGGGTGGTTGTTGGGAGCAGCAGAGGCTGGTATGGACTGTGGCCTTTGTCGGCTCGCCTCATCTGCAGGTGGGCTGTGTTGCGGACTTAGACTGCGATCATCATGGATCTTCCTTTGAGCAAAATATGGCGAGCGCTGCCGGTGGCTTTGATGCTGGTGGTGGCCTTGGTGGGTTGCGGTGAGCAGGCCATCGAAGGGATTGAGTACGGCGCTGAAAACACCGCCAACAACGACTTTGCCAACAACAGCCCTGACCCGTTTGGGGTCAACAACACCGACAACGTGGATCCGCCCAACAACCTGGGCACCCCCAACAACGACGACGACAGCAACAACGACGATGGCTTGTTGGAGTGTCAGAGCGACGAAGACTGCGCGACCTCTGATGGGGTCTGTGTGGAGGGTTTTTGCCAGCCGCCTTCTGAGCCCGGCCCCTGCCATGAGGTCGACGCCTGTCGAGAGGGCAACCCGGCGACCGAATACGACTGGGGTGTGCCTGCGTCGGTGGTGACTTCGGTGGTGATCGAGACCGATCCCAACCTTGGGGCCGACATCAACGGCGATGGGGAGCCCAACAACGCCCTGGGCAACCTCTTGACCGATTTGGCGGCGCTGCTGGGCAACATGGACCTGAACGCGGAGTTGGCCGACGCCATCTCCAGCGGTCGCCTGACGCTTGGGGCCGCCTGGCCTTCCTTTGCGCAGCAGGGGTTGACGGAGTCCGAGCAAGCCTGGCTGCACTTCCTGGCGTTGGAGCCCGACGCACAGACGCCCGGCACCTACAGCGCGCTGCCAGAGTCTTTCATCCCCCAGACTGTTACACCGCGCATGCGTTTTGAAGGCGCGGTCCGTGGCCAGGTCTTTGAGTCGCGCCCTTCGAACTTTGACCTGGAGTTGCCGCTCGACGGGGTGACGCTGCGCCTTGAGCTGGCCCCGGCCTACTTGATTGGCGATTTGAGCACTGACGAGGACGGCGGCATCTCCATGAGCGACGGCTCGATGGTGGGCGCGGTGGGGTTGGTGAGCATCTTTGAGAGCTTCAACGCCTATCTGACCAGCGACTCCTGCGCGTGTCTGGGGCTGGAAGAGCCCATGATCGACGTCAGCCGCGGGTTTGGCCCCGAGGCGTGCGTGATGGCGCCCGAGACAGCCGCATGCGGCCCCGAGGCAGAGATCTGCACGGCGCTGGTGGCTGGCTGCGCTGTGGCGGTGCCTTTGGTCGCCGCGCAAGCCGATGTGGATTTGGATTCAGATGGTCGGCCAGACGCCATCAGCGCCATGCTGCGCCTGGAGATGGCCCCGGCGCTCCTGAGCGGTTTGGGGCGGCCCTAATGGCGTCAAACACCACACGAGTCGCTCGCAATAGCGCTGCTATGGCTTCGCTCCCCGTGAGGCGTCTG
>CAKZKQ010000474.1 GCA_937123825.1 uncultured Pseudomonadota bacterium | reverse complement strand
TCCAAGAAGCACTGACGCAGCCCGTCTTTGAATCCCCTGAGCCGCTGCCCGACGGCCTCTTGGAGCGCGTGCACACCAAAGACGTGGTGCACAACCTCTCGTCGCCGCGCGCTGTGGCTGCGGCGGTTGAGTTGTGGCCGCTGGCGTGGCTCCCAACCGCGCTGGTCAAACACATGGTCGTCACACCCCAACTCAAGGCCGCCGGCGGGACGATCTGCGCCATGTGTGCTGCGCTTGGTGGCCAGTGGGCCGCCAACCTCTCGGGAGGCTTTCACCACGCCAGACCCGGGCTCTCTCACGGGTTTTGCTTGGTCAACGATGTGGCGCTGGCCATCGAGGCGTTGCGCATTGAAGGACACGACCCCAAGGTGTTGGTCCTCGACCTTGATCTTCATCAGGGCGATGGCAACTCGGCGGCCTTCGCCGCAGACTCGCGCGTCTTCACGGCCTCACTACACGAGGCAGCGGCCTTCCCCCACCCGCGCGTCCCTGGTGATCTGGACGTGGAGCTGGCCTCGGGTCTGGGCGACGCGGCCTACCTCAGCGCCCTTGAACAGGCCCTCGACACCATCAAAGCGCGCTTCACACCCGACATCCTGGTCTATGTGGCGGGCTCGGACCCCTACCAAGGCGATCCGCTGGGAGATCTGGGGCTGAGCCGCCAGGCCATGGTCGCCCGCGACATCAGAGTGGCGCGTTTTGCCCTGGAGCACGGGTCTTCGCTGGTCGCACTGCCAGCCGGAGGCTACAGCGCCGCCAGCGCCCAAATCACCGCTGCGGGCTTTGCCGCCATCGCCAAACTCGCCCCAAACACAGCCTGAAAACGCCACCCGACATCGACATGGGTCCATAACGTCTTAGCTTGGGCATCCCGCGAGGCCCCCCTGGGCAATGCGCCTGTGTTTTAAGCCAGGCATCAAGACAAAGGGCAGCGAGCATGGGCAAACAACATAAAAAGGCAATCCGCGCTGCGTTCAGAGGCGCCGTCTTCGCCCGCGACCGCCACACCTGCCAGGTGTGCGGGCGGCGCTGGACGGCGCAGGACGCCGACCCTTCGCTGAAGCGCATCAACGCCCACCACATCACCGATAGAAACCTGATGCCGGGCGGCGGCTATGTGCTGGAAAATGGCATCACGGTCTGCGATGTGGCGGCTTTTGATGACCCCGGCGAGTCGTGCCATATGCGCGTTGAAGCATGGCACATCTCGGGTGGGACGCAGGTTGAACCGGGGCTGCATCCCGACAAGCTTTATGAGCGGATTGGCTCTTCGCAGGCGCTGGCCATTCGAAAGAGCGAACGTCTGGAGCGTGGTTAGACCACACCGGTACCCGCAGACTTGGTGCACTGCGGATTCAAGTGGCTTTGAGGAAGGATATCAGGCGCTCGGCCACGGCTTTGGGGGATTCCCGGTGGAGGAAATGCCCTCCAGGGACCGAGGCGACCTCGAAATCACCGGTAAAGAAGCGCTTGGAAGGCTCAAAAGACTCTGGCCCAATGACGGGGTCGTCTGCGCCAGCAAAAAGCAGCGCAGGCATGCCAAGGCGAGCCTGCTGCCATTTGGGAACGGAGCCGGGCTGGGCGGCGCGGTAGTAGCCCAGGGCGGCGTTGAGGCAGCCGGGTTCACCAAAGGCGCGCCGGACCTCGTCGACGTCCTCTGGGGTGTATTTCCAGGTGGGAGACCAGCGCTTGAAGAGGACCTCGATTTGGGCCATCTGGTTGCGCTCAAAGCGCCTCACCGCCCCGGGGAGCTTGAAGGCCACAAAGTGACGCACGCCCCAGAGCAGCTTGGGTGTTGGACGCAGCGATGCGGGGTGCGGGATGGCCATCGTCACCAGCTTGTTGACCTTCTGAGGCCCTCGCGCCGCCGCCGCGTAGACCGTCGATGCGCCCCAATCGTGGCCCACCAGGGCCGCGCTGCCGCCCGGCTCCAGCGCGTCAATCAGCGCCAGCGCGTCGTCGCCCTGGGTGGCGATGTCGGTGTCGGTATCGGGGATTTGGCTGGGAGCGTAACCGCGCAAATAGGGCGTCACCACCCGGAACCCTGCGGCCGCCACCATGGGACGAAGCTCATCCCAGGTCCGCGCCGTGTCGGGGAAACCGTGAAACATCAGCACCAGCGGCCCGCTGCCCTCTTCGATGTAGGCGTGGCGCAGGCCATTGGCCTGGACAAACTTCACTTCTGGCTGACTCACCAACGCAACCCCTCACCGTCAAGCGGAAAGACCATGGACACCACCGCGTTGAACTCCGTGGTTCCTCGACCAAAGGTCTGACCACCCAGCTCAAAAAAGACGGGGAATGGAGAAGGCAAGAGCACCTCCAACGCCAACCCC
>CAKZKQ010000473.1 GCA_937123825.1 uncultured Pseudomonadota bacterium | reverse complement strand
GGCGCTGATGGTGGTGGGCCGCGGGATGCGCTCGGTGGCGTTGCTGTTGCCGGCGCGGGTGCGGGCGATGATGCCCTGGGTTTCGTCGTAGCCGCCGTTGGTGATGAAGCTCATCGGCTTTTGGCGGGCAAAGGCGGCGGCGACCATGGCGGCAAACGGCGGGTGGCCTTCGGCCAGGTTGCCGCTGTGGACATGGCGAGGGCCTGCGTCGTGGCTGTTGGTGGCGGTGTTGATGCCGTTGACCACCAGGAGCTTCTTGTAGTGGCGCTCAAAGAAGGCGTCGTTGTCGCCAAAGGGCGCCCAGCGGATGGGGCTGGGCTCGCTCGGCGAGCGGATGTCGTCCCTGAGGTAGTTGTTCATGCGGTCGGGGGCTTCGGGGTCGTCGGTCCCCTTGGGATCGCACAGGCTGGTGGGATCCCAGCCGCCGCCGGCGTGAACGATGAGGTAGAGCGGCCCGTCGTAGGGCGCGCTTGGATCCTGGGCAAACCCCAACTTTGCGGGGGTCACCACGGCCAGCCCAGCAAGGCCGGCCAGCTTCAGAAAGTCTCTGCGTTTCATGGTCTAAGTCCCCCAAATCACTCGTAAAGGAAGCGGTAGTCGCTCAGCAAGTAGGTCAACACGGCCATCCAGGCGCGCACGGTGTAGTCGCCGTCGTTGATGACGCGGCGCTCTTCGGGATAATCGCGGCCGGTCCAGTAATCGCGGCGACCCTGGCAGGCCCCGGCGATCTGCACGGGCAACGTCTCGTCGATGATGCCCTGACGACCCTCTTTCCAGGTCTCGTAGAAGAGCTCGTAGGTCCGAGTCACCTCGGGACCGCCCAGTGCCACGCGCTCGCCCAGGATGTGCCAGTGCAGGTGCTGGATGTTGGTCTTGATGGCGCCGACGGCCTGGGTGATCTCAAAGCCGTGCTCGTCCTCGGGCAGGTAGGTCATCTCGACGTGCTTGAAGTAGCGCCGCGAGGTGATGTCCTGGGCAAAGTCGCGCGCCGTCGTCTGACAGGCGACCTCGTTGGCCATGCGCTGCTGGATGGCGGCCATGATGCCGTTGGGCTCGGTCATGCGCTCGATGACGTCCAGCGAGTCGATGCCGCCGTAGAGGCGACGGTACTCGTTGGTGTCGAGCAGGTAGTCGGCGCGATCGACGCGCGGACGCCAGGGGTAGCCCGTGACCGCCTGGATCTTGCGGTTGAGCATCTCGGGGGTCAGCAGGCGACCCGTGCCCAGGTGGGCCAACTGAAGCTGGCGATCCTCGTCCAACTCGTCCAGCGCATCGGCGGCCCGGTAGTAGGGGCTGCGGATGATGGCCTTGATGACGATGCGGATGTTGTGGTTGTTGGCGCGAAGCTCGGCCGCCAGCGTGTCCAGGAAGTGACGCTGGACCTCGTAGGCCTTCAACTCCACGTCGTAGTTGCGGCTGTCCTCGGTGCGCGGCAGCTTCAGCGGGTCCTGACCCGTCAACGCCTTGTAAAGGATATGCACGATGGCCAGGTCAAAGCGCTTGTCCGAGGCGACCTGTGCGGCCAACCACGACAGGCTCTCCATACGGTCGGTCACCGGCAGATCCAGGCTGCCAAAGCCCGGCGCGTGCATCTCGGGGTGCCACTGCTCGGGGGGGTTGTAGTTGCCCTGCTCATCCCAGTTCTGGAACGCCCCGGCGACCGGGTCCACCACGGCGTGGCAGACCGAGCACTGCGGGTCGTTGAGCGTGGGGTTGTGGGCGGCGCTGGTGGGGTCGATGGGCCGCTCGGCCAGCTTGAGCACGTCGGTGGCGATGAAGAGATCGTAGACAATGCGCGAGCGGTGACGGTTGCGGTTGGTGGCGGTCGTCGGGAAGCGGTTGAGGAACATCGGCGATGAGAGCACGCCTGCGTGGGGCAGACCAGGGATGCGACCCTGGCGCCACTCGTTGGGATCGTTGCGGTCGTCCCAGTCGATGTCTTCAATGCCGTAGACCTTGGCCGTGAAGGGGTTGACGACCATGTAGTCGGCGGTGAGCAGGTCGGTGATGGGCAGCTCGTTGCGCACCAGGAAGGTCACCAGCTCCAGCGGCTCGCGGGCCACGGAGTTGTTGGTGTGGGTGCGGGCGGCCTCGTAGAAGGCCGCGTCCTCACCCGTGTTGTCCTCCAGGTGCCAGCGCGCGTTGGGGTAGTACTCCTGGTTGAGCAGGTCGACGGCGTTGTTGCGGCCCAGGTAGCGGTCGGTCAAGAAGAGATCGTTGAAGATCTCCTTGAGCCGGTCGTAGAAGGCCTCTTCGCGCATCATCCGATCCATGATCGGCTCAAGGGCCTCGTCGCCGCCCTCGGCCACCAAAGCCTCCTCGTCTGCGTCCGGCAGTCGCCCCACCAGGCCACGACTGACCCGGCGCAGCGTCTGGTCGGCGGGCTCGATCTTGACGTCTTCAAAGAAGTCCGCGTCGGCCACCTCCTGCTGACACTCCACCGGGTTGTCCAGGCGCAGCAACATCTCTTCGAGGGCTGCGTTGTACTCCGAGTCGGCGTCAAAAACCTTGCCGCCGCCGTGGTCAAAGTCGCCCAGCGGCTTGGCCAGCACCAGCGGCGTGCCGCTGCGCTCGTAGGTGGCCATCTCGGCAAAGATCTCCAGGTTGGCCTCCAGGAACCCGGCCTGGCCGGGGGGCTGGTAGACCATCTTGGAGGCCCGCGCTGCACCCTGCGGGTTGTGGCAGTTGTAACACTGCTTCTCCAACACAGGCGTCCACACCTGCTTGAGGAAGAACTGCTCGTTGGAGATGCAGCCATCCTCGTCGGTGGTGAAGGACGGATCGTCGTTGTCGGCTGGGGTCTTCTCCGCACCACAGGCCGTGAGCAATCCTGCGCAAAGCAGGACGCCGAGGGCGCGTGTGGGGCGAAGAAGCCGCGCAAGGCTTCGAAGGTCTTGTGTCATCGCCGTGACTCTCTTTGGTTGTCGATCCCGGACACGATTCTGTAGGGGACTTGTGGCCAACTGCTCGCCTTTAATGCCCTCAAAGAGCAAATGCATCCTGCACATCAAGCGCCGCCGCACGTTTTGACATGGGTTGGATGGCTCTTCAAAGGCTTTTGCGCCGTGCGACAGGTCACGGCGGCTGAGTCGTGGACTCTTGTAAGAGCCATGCCGGCCAATGAACATGGGTGGGATGTGAGGCCAATGCCCCGACTGATGGCCTGGAGCACCGGCGACGTCGCCCACGAAACACCTCAGGTGCCGTGTTCAAACAGTCCGGGATGGATCTCTTGCGCCCCTCTACGCTTGAGTCCGTGTGTATGCTCTCCAGGCATTTCTGCGCCACTTCACACTTTGCTCAGCCGCAGACCTGCTGTCAAGACGCATTTTTTGCTCAGTACCCGCAATATGACAAGCATTGGGCCTCCAATTGCGTCAATATCCAGGGTACGGCGCCCTCAACCTCTTGTTGGGACCACGCCCGAGGCCTCAAGCACGGCGCCGCATGGACACCAACCCCGCGCCCAACAAGAGCGCAAAGGCCAAACCCCCCGCTGGCAAACGCGGCAGACTGTGACCCGGGGTCGTGCAACCACAACCCTCATCGCCGCCGCCACCACCGCCGCCGTTATCGACGCGCTCATCCGGGAAGATCAAATCCACCCCCAGCGCGTCCGGCGGCAGCGTCAACGGCTCGCCCTCCACCACGATCATCGGCTCGCCGTCCCCGGCGGTCCCATCCTCGTCCAGGTCCACAAAGGCGCTGACGTGGTACGTGCCGCCCTCCAAACCCGACAGCGAGTAGGCGCCCGGCTCAATCAAAATCCGCTGCGTCGCCAGATCCGTCATCCCCGCGTCGTTCCAGGCGCTGATCACAATCGGACCCGGCTGGCCCGTGTAAGCCACCTCGCCGGTGATCGCGTAGACCGGCTGCGGGGGCGGCACCTCGTCGTCGTTGAGCGTGATCTCGACCGTGGTCGCGTCGCTGATGGCGTACCCTTGACCATCGACCACCTCCACAGAGAGCGTCTCGGTCCCTTCTCGCTCATCGTCGTTGAGCGGCGTCAACTCCAACTCCACCGCCGAGAGCCCCTCGCGGATCTCCACCACCTGCGGTGTGGCCTCAAAATCCCCCTCAGGATCCACCTGACCACCGTACGCCAGGTTGACGCTGATCGTCTCATCCAGGCTGCCCCAACGGTAGATGAGCACCTTGGCCGTGTCGGCGCTGCCCTCGGTGGCGGTTGGGTCAATGACCACCGCGCTGACCTGTGGGGTCTGCTCAAGCAACCCCGTTTCGGGATCAAGCTGGTTGCCGGGGATGATCTCGCGGACCTGGCTGGGGCTCGACCAGAGCACCTCGACGCTGGAGCCGCCGCCGCCCTGAAAATACTCCACCATGATGTCGTAGCTCTGACCGGCGCGCAGCGAGATGTTGCCCACGCGCTCGGTCGCGCCCTGACTGAACCAGTTGTTGACCACCAGTTGACCATCGACCCAGAGCCTGGAGCCGTCGTCGGAGATCGTGTGAAAGGTATAAAGCTCGCCGTAAAGCGGCGTCACCTGACCCGTCCAGCGCACCGAGAGGTTGGTGCGCTCCATGCCCGGCTGCGGTGCGTCGTTGTTCCAGTCAAACTCAATGCCCGGATCCACGCGCTCAAAGCGCAGCTCCGTGAAGTTGATCTGATCGTAGTACTGCCCCGTCAAACCCCCCGTGTCCTCCGGCGGCACATCCGGTTCATCTGGCACATCGGGCTCTTCGGGCACGTCCGGCATTTCCTCGACGTCCTCGACCGGCGGGGTCTCGTCCTCGGTGATGTCCTCGGCGTCCTGAGCCATGGCCGCCTGGGCAGCGCCCAGAGTCACGCACAGCGCGCAAGCCAGATGGGTAAAGGCAAGCCGAAAGCCAGTATCGTTGTTGGGGGTCTTCTTCATGGCAAGCTGTCTGGGGCCTGTGGCCTGTGTTATGGGTGTTTTGGCCTGGGGACTGGGTCTACCGCGCGCCGGAGGTCCGTTCAAACCACGCCAACGCCCAAATGGGTCGTTGGGAATGGTCTAAACCAACCTGGGCCAGTGGACATAGCTTAGAATTCCTTGAGACTCAATGCGAGCAAGACCACAAAGATTTGTGGCGAGCCCGTGCCTCACAGACGGTAAAATGCGATGTACGACAACCAGCGGATCCTGATTACGGGCGCCTCGGCGGGCATCGGCCGCGAAATGGCGCGCCAACTGGCCCCAAGGGCAAAAACGCTCATCCTGGTGGCGCGGCGCCGAGAACGCCTCGACGCCCTCAAGGACGAATTGACCGCCAGCCACGGGAGCCTCCAGGTTTTGGTCGAGCCGTGCGATCTGGCCGACCTGTCCGCCATCGACGCCATGGTCGAGCGCGTGGAAGCCGCCATCGGGGGCGTCGATGTGCTCATCAACAACGCCGGTTTTGGCGACACGGGCCTCTTTGAGCGCGCCCCTGCCGAAAAACTCACCGCCATTGTTCAGGTCAACTGCGTCGCGCTGACCCACCTGACCCATCGGCTCCTGGGGCCGATGCTCAAGGCCGGGCGCGGCGGCATCCTCAACGTCAGCTCGGGCTTTGGGTTCCTGTGGATCCCCGGCGTGGCCGTCTACGCGGCCACCAAACACTATGTGACGTCCATGACCGAGATGCTGCGCCTGGAGCTGCGCGGCACCGGCGTCGTGGTCACCCAGTCCTGTCCTGGGCCCGTGGCCACCGAGTTTGAGTCCGTGGCGGGCAACCCCACCGGCCAGTCCGTGCCCAAGCTGCTGGAGATCAGCGCCGAGCGCTGCGCCAGAGACTCGCTGCGGGGCCTGGAAAAGCGCCGCGCCATGGTCCTGCCTGGCGGCCTGATTTGTGTGTTGATGAATTTGGGGCGTCTGGTGCCCCGGTGGGTCTACCGGCTCTTTTACAGCGGCGTGGGCGGCTGGCTCAGGAAGCGCCCTCAGGCGCAGTGACGCCCTCGGCGTGGATGCCGGGGGAGCCTTTGACCGGCGGCTTGGCCTTGCGCCCCAGGACCGGGCTCTTGCCCGCGCGGTGCAGGAGGATGGTCGGCAGCGCCACAAAGAGGGCGATGCCCGCGTAGAAGAGGCAGGTGTAGAGGACGTGGCCCTGCTCGGGCTGGTCGGGGAAGAAGAACTGGACCAGAAGCAGGCCGATGGCCGTGTTGCGGAAGGTGACCTCTATGTTGAGCGCCGCCACGTCGTGGTCAAACCGCCCCACCAGACGGCAGATGTGCGGGGTCACCAGCGCCAGCGTCATGCAAAAGGCCAGGATCGTCAGCGGCGGCCCCCAGCCATACTCTCCAATCTTCATCCGCCCCGAGCCCAGCGCCGCAATGGCGATGATCACCACCAACCCCAAGCTGCCCTGGATCATCCTTTTGGAGAAGACCACCGCCTTGTCGGCGTTCCAGCGGTAGACGACCATGCCCAGGATCAACGGCAACAAGAGGTAGAAGATCAGGTCCTGGACCAGCTTTCCGGTGGGGACGGTGATGCCGCCGGGCAAAAACTGGGCGGCGAAGAAGTTGAGCATGAAGGGGATGCTGACCATGGCCAGTGTGGTCGAAGCCAGCGTCACCGAGATCGACAGCGGCGTGTTGCCGCGCGCAAGGTGGGTGAAGAGGTTGGAGACCGTCCCGCCGGGGACCGCCGCGATCAGGACCAACCCCACCGCCCAGCCCGGCTCCATGTCCAGCGCCCAGACAAAGCCCGCCGCGATCATCGGCACCAACACCAGTTGCAGCGCCAGCCCCAGCGCCAAGCCCGATGGGTTCTTAAAGACGTCCACAAAGTCGCGCACGCTCAGCGTGGCGCCCATGCCGAGCATGGCCAGCACCAACTGCATCGGCACCAGGTAGGTCTGCGAGAAGATAAAGGCTTGCTTCATCATGAGGCGGCCTTCTCCAGGGCAGTGTTGAGGAAGGCGATCAGGTCCGCGATGACCTCGGCGCGGTTGGTCTCGTTGAAGACCTCATGGCGCGCTTTGGGGTAAAAGCGGTGGGTGACCTGGGTCAGGCCCGCTTTGCGGTAGGCGCCGATGAGCTGCTGGAGGCTCTTGGTGGCGTTGCTGACGGGGTCCAGCGCCCCGGCAAAGATGTAGACCGGCAGGTCGTTGGGGACGCGGGCCTGGTGGGAGGCGTTTTCGATGTATCCCAGGCCCCCCAGCAGGTCGACCCAGGACTGGGTCGTGATGGGAAAGCCGCACAGCGGGTCGTTGATGTACTTGTCGACCTCGGCGTGGTCGCGCGAGAGCCAGTCAAACTCTGTCCGGCTGGGCTTGAAGGCGTTGTTGAACTTGCCAAAAGACATCGTCTGAAGCAGGGCGCTGGGGTTGCGCTTGCCCAAACGCCGACGCTCCACGCGCGCCACCATGCGCCCAATGGCCGCCAACGGGCCTGCAGCCCCCGAAGAACCCGAGAGCGCCAGCGCGTCGATGGTGTCGCCGTGGTCAATGGCATAGTGCTGGGCCATCAAAGACCCCATCGAGTGGGCCACCATGGCCACCGGCTTGCCGGGGTGGGCTTGCTTGACGTGGTCGTTGAGGCGCCGCATGTCGCGCACGGCCAGCGCCCAGCCATCTTCGTCGGCGAAGTGCCCCAGCAGCGCGTCCTGACCCGTCTTGCCGTGGCCCCGATGGTCGGTGGCATAGACCGCGTAGCCCGCCTGGGTCAGCCCTTCGGCCACCGGCTCGTAGCGCAGGGCGTGCTCGGCCATGCCGTGGTGGAGTTGGACAATGCCCAAAAGGTCGACGCCTTCGTCGGGTTGCCAGCAGTAGCCTGCGATGACAAGCCCGTCTTCGGACTTGAGGGTGAACTGATCTGAGCGCATGGGCGTGGGCCTTATGTTGGGGGTCTGGGCGAGCAGGCGGCCTGTGGGGATGGGGCCGTCAGTGCTTGGAGCCTTTGTTGTTTCGATTGGTGAGGTTGTGGGTCAGCACCGCCCGGAAGCTCTGCAGAGAGACGGGCTGGCGCAGCTTGTCCATCAGCGAGAACGGTTCGTGTTGCGCTTCGTCCTGGGCGATGTCTTCGGCTTCGACCTTTTTCCAGGTGCCGGTGGTGCGCACCTGGGCCCAGTCTGGCATGGCGTCCTGGGGGAAGGCCGGGTGTTTGAGGGCGTCTTCGAGCACGGCGCAGACTTGCTCCTGGCGCTGGCGAGCCAGGCCGCGCAAGAGCGTCCCCAGCGCCAGCAAGAATCGTCGGTTGCCCGCCTCGTTGGCCCGCGCCAGCGCCCCCTGGGTCAAGATCGCCAGTTGCTGGCGCGCCTTCTCAAAGCGTTCGCCGTCAATGGGGCGGCTGGCCAACTCGGCGCTGATGGGGCCAAGCAGCGCCGTGCGAAAGAGCGCTTCGGGCAGCTGCGACATGCCCGGCATGGCGTCGAGCAATTCCTCGGCGGGGGTGCCTTCGATGTATTTGGCCAGCGACTGAAGGGTGTGCAAAACACGAAACTGCTCGGTGCTGATGTCGGTGGCTTGTGTGGGGCCAAAGTCGTTGTCGCCCTGGTCGTGCAAAGAGGGCATCAGCGTGACCTGCTGCTCCTTCATGCTCTCGACCAACTCGCGGGCCACCGCGTCCATCGACGCGGGTCTGGCTTTGGTGTCTTTGGCCAGCATCGAGGCCACCAGCGACTCCAGACGCGAGCCCGCCAGAGAAGGTCGGTGGGCGCCGATGGGTGCTGGCACCTCCATGACCTGCATCTTGCACAGGGTGAAGAGATCGTCGCTCCACAGGGGCCAGGTGCCGGTGAGCATCTGGTAGAGGAGCACGCCCAACGCATACACGTCGCTGCAGGGGCCGATCTTGTCGGCGAAGCCCTGAACCTGCTCGGGGCTCATGTAGTGAGGGGAGCCCACGGTGGTGCCCGCCTCGGTCAGGGAACTCTGGCCCGTCAGCAGCGCGATGCCAAAGTCCAGCACCTTGACCAGGATGGGCTGGCCCACAACCGAGCGCACGTGGATGTTGTCGGGCTTCAGGTCGCGGTGGACGATCCCCATCTGGTGGGCCGCCTCCAGCGCGTCGCAGATTTGCAGGCCGATCCGTCCGGCCCGCTCAAGCTCCATGGGGGCTTCATCTTCGAGCACCGCCGTCAACGAGCGGCCCTCCAGAAACTCCATGATGATGTAGATGCCAAGCTCGGGTTTGAGCCCGAAGTCGGTGACAAAGACCACGTTGGGGTGGCGCAGCCGGGCGCAGGCGATGGCCTCGCGCCGAAAGCGCTCCATCACCGTGGTGTCTTTGGAGAAGCGCGAGCCCAGGACCTTGACCGCGTACGGGGTGCCCAGGCTGATGTGCTCGGCCCGGTAGACGTGTCCAACGCCGCCCTTGCCGATCTTCTCCACGATTTGAAGGTTGCCTATCCGCTGGCCGATCAAAGCCTGGGATTTGCTCATGTTCCACCCCCATCGAGGGCCTGGCAGGCCTGCGGGATGCCCGCCTGACAGGCTTGTTGGAGCAGCTTTGCGGCCGTTTGCGGGTCGGCCTCCACGCCTGGGGCGCCCTCTTGAAGCAAGAGCCCCAGCGCGTAACAGCCCTGTTGGTCACCCTCTTTGCAAACCCCCTCAAAGAGCCGGGCTGCTTCGACCGGATCCGAAGCCCCAGCGCGCCCCTCCACCAAAAACACGCCCAGCTTCAGGCATCCGTCGGATGAGCCCTCCTGACAGCCTCGGCGGTAAAGTTCTCTGGCCTCGGCCATGTTGCCGCGCAGCTCGTTGTAGATGGCCAGGTTGACGCAGCCGCTGGGCTCGCGCTCGGCGCAGGCCCGGCTCAGCAACGCCACCGCCTGGTTGACGTCCTGCCCAATGCCCTCATTGCCGCTAAGGAGCAGCAGCGCCGCCCCCACGCACGAGGGCATGTGGTCTGCCCGGCACCCTTTGCTGTACCACGACACCGCCTGGGCCGCGTCGCTCTCCATGCCCGGCACCCCGATCTGGAAGAGTTGGCCCATCTTGAAGCACCCCAGCGGGGTGTCTGAGGCGCAGGCGTTTTCCAGCAAACGGCGCGCTTTGGGCAGGTTTTGCTCAATCCCGATCCCCTGCGCCAGGGCGGTCGCGTGCGCCACGCAGCCGCTCTGCTGACCAAACCCGCAAGCTTGACCGTAGCGCTGCGCTGCCGCGCTCAAGTCCCCGGCCTTTTCGGCATCAACGCCCAACTGCCAGCACGCCTGCGGCTCCTGGGCGGCGCACGAGCGCGCCAGCATCGCGCTTGCATCTCGTCCCTGCGCCATCTCCGGGTGGTTCTGAATCAGCACCGCCAAATTGGTGCACGCCAGCCACTCGCCTTGCTGACAGGCGATGTCAAAAAGCTCGCCAGCGCGGCCGATGTCCTTTTTGACGCCGCGCCCGCGCTCATAACGCACCCCGAGGTTGCTGCACGCCAGCGCGTCGCCCCCCTCGCAGCCGATCTGGTAGATTTTGAGCGCTTCCTGGTCGTTGGACTCCACGCCCACGCCCAGTTCATGGAGCACCCCCAGCGCCGAGCAGGCCTTGGGCAGCCGCCCCTTGAAACACGCCTGCCCAAAAAGCTCCGCCGTGCGGGATGGGTTGCGTTCGGTCACTTCGCCTTCAAACGTCAGCACGGCCAGGTGGTAACACCCTTCGGGATCGCCCGCTCCGCAGGCTTCGTTGGCCATGGTGAGGGTCTTGCGCATGGTTTGCTGGGCTTCGAGCCGCTTGCCGGTGGCCATCTGGGCCTTGGCAAGGTGATAGCAGCCAAGGCGAGCCCCGTCGGTGCAGGCTTGCTCAAAGAGGGTGGCGGCGCGTTGGTCGTCTTTGTCGACGCCTTCGCCGCGTTGGTGGCACAGGCCAAGCTCGGCGCATCCTTCAGGGTCGCCGTCCTGGCAGGCTTTGCCAAAGAGGAGCGCAGCGGCAGCCAAATCGCGCTCTGCGGCGCGCCCCTGGAGGGTCAAGCGCCCCGCGCCGGTGCAGCCGCTGGCCTGACCCTTCTGGCAGGCCGCGCTGAAGAGGGTCATGGCCGTCTTGTCGTCACGGGCGACGCCTTCAGCCCCGCGCGAGACCAACACACCCAGCGTCACACAGGCGCTCTGGTCGCCCGCGTCGCAGTCCGCGCGCGCCGCCTTCATGGCCGAGGTCGCGTCGGTCACGCCGCGCGCCTTCTGAGAGGACTTTGCCGGTCCACAGCCAACGGCGAGCACCGTCATTGCGGCGCCCAATGCCACCAACACCCACTTGGTTCGAATTTGCGACACACGTTCACCGTTTGGCTTGGTTCTCTTCATCAATGCAGCGTCTTTTATAGCCCAAGGCCGCCCCTCTTCGCCAGCGGCGCCCGCTGGAATTGACTGTTTCCGTCTCTTGGGTCGGAATTGGCGCTGCCCGTGCGTTTTGATCCTGACGGCGCGGTGCTCAGGGCTCGGTTCTGACCTCAATGACGGCCAACTCAAAGTGGGTGACCTCTTTGGGGACCGATTCGATGGTGCGCATCAGGCGGTGGGTGTCTGGTTCGATGGGGGGATCATCGGTGGCGACGGCGTAGGTGTAGTCGGTGGTGACGATCTTGTTGTTGTCGTTCTTGTAGCGGATCTGGACCTTGAGCATGGTGACGGCGGTGGTGCCGGTGTGGTGTATTTCAAAGACGCCGTCGTGGAAATACTCGTTGCGGGTGCCTGGGACCAGCTCTGAGAGGCTGCGCTGGCGCACTTCGAGCTTCACCCCTTCGGGGCGTTTGACGTCCCACTTTAGAGGCACGGCGGGTGCTGAAGGGTAGTCGCCAGCGCTTTTTTGATCGACGGTCTGGATTTCAAGCCGCGCGCTGAGCGCTTCGGGGGGCGTCCTGAGTGTCTGGGCGATGACGGCCCGGTCTCCGGGGCGGATGGCGGGTTCGTGACTGGCGGGGGCCTTGAAGATTTCGGTGCTCAGCGGCTCATCATCTTCGCCAAGGAGCGTCAACTTCAGGTGGACGGACTCGACCTCGGTGTCGCCGTCGTTGTGGATGAAGCCAGAGAGCTTGTAGTAGGCCGACTTGGAGTAGACGTTGAGTTTGGAGCGCACGACCTCCAGCTTCAGGCCCCGGTGCTCTTTTGGGGGATCAAAGGCCACATCGAGCGTCTTGTCTTTGTCTTCGTCCTGGGCGTAGGTGGCGCTGTACGACCCTTTGTCGGCGCTCTCGGCTTCCATGCGGTTGATGCGCCAGATGCCGATGAGCGCGCCGACGCACACGGCCAGGACGATGGCCACGGTGAAGCCTCGGTTGGTCTTGGGCTCGGTCGTGTCATCGGCCAGCTTGGCTTTTGGGGGCTTGTCCCCCGATTTTTCCAGGTCCGGGTGGCCGATCTGGCTTAAAATGCCAAAGGAGCGCTCGTGTTTGGGGTCAATGGACAGACACCACCGGGCCAGCCGCGCCGCCTCGTTGTGATCGCGGCGCGTGTTGTGGAGGCTGCCTCGGCGCTGATGGGAGAGGGCCAGATAATGGAGGGCGTCGAGATCATCTTCCAGGAGCAAGACCGCCTGGACCAGCTCGTCGATGGCGTCGTCGACCATGTCGTGGTCCAAGAACCCCTGTCCACGGATCAGGCAATCCCGTCCCATCTGGCGCGTCTGCTCCAGATCTTCAGGGGTCAGCTTGCCAAGCGCTTCCATGCGCTGGCGCTCGGCGGGCTTGATCGCCTTGGCGCGGCCCTGGGTGTGCAGCAGGAGCTTCTGGAGATGGTCTTGGGCGCGTTGGGATATTTTGCTCTTCATGGCCTTGGGGGTCTGTGGGCGTCCCGGTCGCGTGGGTGTGACGCCTTCCATCATCGCAACGTTGTGTCCTGCCGGTCCATTTGGCCAGTGGTCGCGGTGATTTTCTGCTGCGCGGCGGCCGCTTGCCAGCCGTCCGAGCCATCCCAGCCCTCCCAACTCCCCACACCGCCGCCGACTCCAGCGCCCGTGAGCCCTCCAGACCCCACGACCACCCAGGAGCCCACCCCCCCGGCGCCTGCGGCGCCTCCCCCCACCGCTTTGCCCTCGCTCGATGGCCTGACTGCCCCGGCCCTGCACCGACGGGCCTTTGTGGCCGACATGCACGCCGACACCATCTGGCAACTGGCCAGCCGCCGGGAGCGCTTCGCGCGTCGGGGCCTTGAGGGCCAACTCGACGCGCGCCGCCTGCGCCAGGGCGGCGTTGATGTCCAGTGCTTCGCCGTCTGGATGCCGCCGGCGACCAAAGACCCCTACGTGCGCGCCCACCACCTCATCGACCGCTTTGAGCGCGAGGTCATCGCCCCGCCCAACGGCATCGAATTGGTGCGCTCCTCCAAAGACATCGAGCGCCTGACGGCCGAGCGCAAGGTGTCGGCGATGCTGACCCTGGAGGGCGCCCTGGCGCTGCGCGGCGATCCCAAACGCCTGGACGTCTTCCACGAGCGCGGCGTGCGCATGGCGTCTTTGACCTGGAACCCCAGCAACCCCTTTGGAGACGGCGCCCAGGGCCAAAAACACGGCGGCGCTACCAAAGCCGGTCTGGCCCTGGTCGAGCGCATGAACGATCTCCAGATCATCGTCGATGTCTCCCACGCCTCGTCAGAGACCTTCTGGGACGTGGCGCTGCACAGCGCGCGCCCCATCGTGGCCACCCACTCAAACGCCGCCGCCATCATGGCCCACGCGCGCAACCTCGACGACCTCCAATTGCTGGCCATCGCCCGCGCCGGGGGCGTGGTCGGCCTCAATTTCCACGCCCCCTTCCTGCGCCCCTCGGGCGACGCCACCATCGAAGACGTCGTCGCCCACGCGCGCCACATCAAAGCCGTCGCGGGCGCCCGCAGCCTGGCGCTGGGCAGCGACTTCGACGGCAACATCCAAGCCCCCATTGGCCTCGGGGACGTCTCCCAACTCCCGGCGCTGACCCAGGCCCTTGAGCGGGCCGGTTTCACCGCCAGGGAGCTTCAGGGCGTGCTTGGGGGCAATTTCCTGCGCGTGGTGCGCCAGACCGAGCAGGCCAAACCCCAACGCACCATCTCCTGGCGCCCCGCCAGCACCCAACCCAGCCAAGATGGCGACCCCACCGCGCGTTTTGCCCTCGACGGCTCCACGCTGACGGCCTGGAAACCCCCATCGCAGTCCCAACGCCTGACGCTCCAGGCCCAGGGGCCGGGGTTGACCCACGTGGCGGTGGTGGCCTCTGGCCCCGCGCGTCCCAGCGGCGTCACCCGGCTCAAGATCACCGCCAAAGGGCCTTCAGGGGCGTCCTGGGAGGGGGAGCTGGGGGTGGCAGGCCAGGTGGCCTGGGACGAAATGGTCCTCCCCGGTTTGGAAGATGAGCCTTCGCTGATGATCGAGATCGAGGTGGTGGGTTACGACAAGGCGCTGGGCGCGCTTGAGATTGCCGAGGTGACCGTGGGGCGCAAAAAAGGGGGGCATGAGGGGGCGCAGCCCCCATAAAACATTGGCCGCTTCAGCGTGTCATTTCGCCAATAATGCGGGCGACCTCGGCGGCGTCGGCGTGCTGAAGTTGGTAGACCCACACGCGGGGCTGCTCTCCGGGTTTGTCGAGGGCCTTGATGAGCTTTTTCAGGCGGCGCACCTGGGCGGGGCGCTCGACGATGATGAGGCTGTTGGTGCGCGGATCGGGGATGATCTTGGCCTGGGGGCTGGCGAGCTGCTCCAGCACGGGGACGATGGCATCGACGCTGGCGTGCTTGAGGGGGATGTGGTGGGTGCCCATGTTGCCAGCCCCGGCGCCCTGAGCGCCAATGGGCGCCACATATCCGGCAGGGCTGGAAGCCTCCACAATGCGGATGAACTTGCCGTCCTTGACCGCCGTCATGCCGTTCATAGACAGCGCCGCCAGCAGGGCCTTCCAGGCTTCGGCGACGGTGACCGGCGAGGGGGCCAGGATGGTGATTTTTTTGCCGCCCAGATCTTTGGCGATGATGAAGTTGCGCTGGGTGAGGTTGGCGTAGAAGCGGATGACCTCTTCGATGGGCGCGTTGTCAAAGTCCAGGGTGATCTTCTGGGCTTTGGGGCGCGCCTTGCTCTGTGCGGCGGCCGGAGCGGGCGATGTAAGCATCCACGTGCACAGCGCGGCGCCGCAAAGCGCGGCCATAAGCAGCGTGCCAAGGCGGCCAGAGGGTTGTGGGAGGGCGGTGTGCATGGCCAGTACCAGCGGTGTGCGGCGGCCTCCTGGGTGCAGGCCACGTTGGGTCTTTGAGCGTGACGGCGTTTGGTGCAGGGGTCAAGCGCCAAACAAGGTCCGATGCGCACTCAACCCCGCAACGCGCCTTCTTCATTCCGTCACATCAAACCATCAAGAACCAGAAACTTCTGACCGATGGACCATCGGGGAATGGCAGTCCAACACGCACTCTCGATGGCAGAAGCAGGCTCATGACCACCGTACCGATGACACCTCGCTCTAAAACGCTCAAAAAGCCCTGGTGGGACCGGGTCAAAGCCCAGGATGCGCAGCGTCGCCATCAGATGGCCTCTCGCGCCAAAGAGCCCGAAGACTGGCGCGGCGCCCGCCTGATCGGTGTGGATCTGTCTGGGCGAGATCTGAGCGGCAAGGATTTCACCGGCGCGGAGCTTTCGGGGGCCAATTTCAGCGGCGCGCGCCTGATCGGCGCCAATTTCACCGATGCGACCCTCTTTGAAGCCGACTTGACCGGCGCCGAGCTGCTCTCGGCCAACTTCCAGGGGGCCAACCTCGACCAGTGCAAGGCCTCCAAGGCAGGCCTGGGCGGCGCCGACCTGCGCGGCGCGACCCTTTTTGGGGCCGATCTGAGCTTTGCCTCGCTCAGTCAGGCCCAACTGAACGGCGCCAACCTCAGCGCCGCCAACCTCACCGGGGCTCGCCTGCGCGGCGCCTGGCTCAACGACGCCGTCTTCAAGGGGGCCAACCTGACCGGCGCCGATCTTGAGGGGTGCTGCGTGCAGGGGGCCGACATGCGCGGCGTGAAGCTCGAAGGCGCCGCGGTGCGCGGCATGCGCGGCTACACCGATGCGACCTGGTTGGGGGCCAGCATCGTGGGCGTGGACTTTTGCGGCGCCTACATGCTGCGACGCTTCATCATGGACGAGAACTACCTGGACGAGTTCCGACGCCACAGCCGCATGTCGGCCATCGTCTACAAGATCTGGTGGGCGACCTCGGACTGCGGCCGCAGCTTTGTGCGCTGGGCGCTGTGGACGGCGCTGCTGGCGGTGGTCTTTGCGGCCATCTACAGCGTGGTGGCCATCGACCCGGGCGATCACGGCACCGCCCTGACGCCGCTCTACTTCAGCGTGGTGACCCTGACCACGCTCGGCTACGGCGACGTCCTGCCCGCCTCGGCCACCGCCCAGTGCGTGGCCGTCGTCCAGGTCTGCCTTGGCTACTTCATGCTCGGCGGCCTGCTGAGTATTTTTGCCAACAAGATGGCCCGACGCGCCGACTGACACTTCAATACGACCTTCCAACCCCTCCAACACGACATCGACAAAGCCAAACACAACCACAGGCGACCGCTGGCAACCGAATCGCGTCTGTTGAGCCTCACCCCTCTGAGCTTTGAGGGGCTGGCGGCCGTTATGGCGATTTGATTTTGATGCCATGTTGGTCTGTTGGTGTCTTGGGTGCGGGGTGTGTCGATTTTGCCGAAATCTGGAAGGGGTTTGTGCGCTGCGGGGTTCCTTTTATGAAAGCATTCATGCTGGAACGAAACCAGAACACAAGCGTTTGGACCGCCGTCAGTGCGGGATCCAATGGCATGGGGGGCGTGTGTGCCCTTTGTGCTCTGGTGCATGCCGAGAGGTTGTGCCATGGGGTTTTTGTGGTGGGGTCAGAAGAAGTATCCGTCGGGTCCTTCGCGGCGTTTTGACAAGGGTGTGCGGCACGAGACGCCCACAGTCGAGCCGATGGAGGAGCGCACCTTCTGGCAGGAGCACGGCGGGTTGGTGGCGTTTTCGTTGTTGCTGGGTTGTCTTGGGTTGGTGGGGGTGGTGGGGCTCTCGGCGGCCTCTGATGCGACCTACTATGTGCTCGGGGTGGGGTTTCCGCTCTTTATGACGGTGTGTTTTGGCATGATGGTTGGTGGTTTTTGTCTGCCGCTGAAGTGGTACGACGAGTACACCATGATCCGGTCATACAAAGTTCCGGGGTCCAAGCCGACGGCCTCGGACATCGCTGCCGAGTTTTCAGACGACGGCGGCTTGGACCCTGTGGAGGCCGTGGCCAGCGTTGAGAAGGAGGTTGTGGAGGCGAAAGATTGAGCGTTTGCCGGGCCGAGTGTGCGCAGGAGGCGGTGTTCAAAGGGAGACATGGAGCCCTTTGAGCGTCGCTTGGCCCGTTTGCGTTGTGCTCATACCAAAATGCAGATGAAAGGCTTGCTTTGGGGCG
>CAKZKQ010000472.1 GCA_937123825.1 uncultured Pseudomonadota bacterium | reverse complement strand
CTGCATCCTGGCATCATACCAAGATGCAGACGAAAGGCTTGGTTTGAGGCGAGCAATAACGGATGGCAGCAGCCTCGGGATGAGCGAAGCTGTGGCAGCGCCACCGCGAGTCAGTTCCGTGGTTCCTGGCGCCGTTAGGGCCGCCACAAACACACTCCCACCAAAGGACCCCATTGATCGAATGGCGTCCCTGGTTCATTCCCAAATCTGCATTTAATCTTAAAAAAAGAAGTGAAGGCCGTAATGAAGGGGGTTCACTCTTGAGGCGCAACGCGGCGATAAAGCCCGTACCCCGCCTCTTGATGCACCAACTCGTACTGCGGAGACTTGCGGAAGGAATCCAGATACGCCGTCCACTGAGCATCGTCCCAGTCGGCCTGAAGGTAGGTCCCCTTGGTCTCGGCCAGGATCACCCAATTCATCCGCGTGGTCGTGTAACCCATCGGCCGGTCGCTGGCCAGGAGCATCTCGTGGTGCGTCAAACGGTGCAGCGTGCACGAGGGCGCCGCAACACTGCCTGCATCGTCAGGAATCCGCTCCACCAAACCGTCCAGCGCCTCAACATGCGGCCCACCCCTCAATGTGGCCACCTCGGCCCGCGAATACACCATCGTGATCTGAGACAAGCTCAGCGCCAACACAAAGGTTGCCAACACCCGCTGGCGCCACACCGCCTCCGCCCCCTGCCCCGACAACCACGCCAACACCCGGGGCAAGGCCATAAAGATCCCCGCCACGATCAAAATGCTGTAGTGATAATTGATGTTGGCCGTGGCCGCCTCGGGCCGGGTCACCATCAGGTTGATGACCAGATAGGGCGCCGCCACCAAAACCGGCAACCCCAAAAACGCCAGCACACCCCCCGCCCTCAACAACCCCAGCAGGTACACCAGCTTGGTCTTGTTGAAGAAGACGCGACCAATAAACTCATGGTCCGAGATGAACTTGCGCACCACCCCTCCCGGCGTCCCGCCCCAACCCCGATACCAATCCTCAATCGCCGCCCCTGAGGCCATGCCGTACCGGGGCATCAAGAACTTGCTGATCCCCACCCACCAGACCCCGCCGGTGACAAAGGCCACCCAATACGGCCACGGCGGCAACCACGGGCCCGGCTCGGGCTCCTTGCGCGCCCTCCATCGCTTCCACAACAAGTCCAACGACGCCGTGCCCGCCAACGCCGACACGCCAATGCCCATGTCCTCACGCACCATCAACATCGCCGCGCACGGCAAAAGCATCCACACCGGCCGCTCCTGCTCGTGACACCACCACACCCACAAACAGGGCGCCAGCGCCATCCCATAGAAGTAAAAACTGTTGAGCGGCTGATAGAGCAACGTCGGGGTGGCCAACATCGCCAGGGTCACCTGCAGCGCAGCCATCGGCTGCAGGTGACGCCGGGCCAGGGAAAACATCGGCCAGGCCGCCAACAACACAAACGCGTTGCGCAGCACCAACAACGTCTCCAGCCGAGGCACCAGGGCGTAAAACGGCAACAAAAGATAGGCCACCGGCGTAAAATGAATCGCCCAGTGACCCTCCAACGGTGGATCATGGTAGTGGTGCGCCAGGATGCTCCCCGTCCACCCCCTGCCGTCCAACACATGCCTGAAAATCTGATCGTAATACGCCGCGTCGCGCGCCAGCAAGTCCCCATAAACGGCGTACTTGCGCACGCTGAAGACCCCAAAGACCACCACCGCGACCGCCACCATCCCCGCCAGAATCCGCCCCAGCGGCAAACGGTTGAGCCGATCCCACGGATACCACGGAGACCCCGCCACCGCTGCCCCCAACGCCACACACCACACAAGGCGCGACATCGATGGGTTGCCCAAAAAAAGATCGGGCACCAAAGACAGCGGGACACACGCCCCCAGCACCAACGCCCAGCGCCGCTCAGAGGTCAACACCTGCGGTCTCCACAATCACAAACCACCCAAAAACCGATCCACGCAGCCGCGGCGCACCCAAAGGCTCACCACAACCCACATCGACCTCTCAAGCGGCTTTTAAAAATCAAGGGATGATGGACACGCGGTCTGAAGGCCACCACGCAAGTTACCCACACAGCAACTCACACACACAGGATATAAAACAGATCTCAGTCGCACGTCCAGTGCTGGCCCAGAATCTGCCCCTGGCGAGAACCCTCGGTCTCCTGAAAAAGGACCATAAAGCCCTCGTCAGTGCCAACCACACGGGGATGAACAGGCGCCCGCGTCTGCAACTCGGTCAGCGAAAACGGCACGGCGATCGACGCCCCGTTGTCCTTAAACCGCGCCATATACACCTCGCGCCGCTCCAAGCGCTCGCCCACCAACACCACCGCATACTGACTGCCGTCGGCTCGGGCCGCCACGGTGGCGTCTGAGGTCGACACAAAGTCTCGCTCAATGGGCAACTTGGTGCCCCCGGCGATGGTGCGATCGTTTTTGATCTGGGCGCGGTAGCTGACGCTGCGCTCGCCGTTGACCTCGGTAAAGGCCACCACGCTGCCGGTGTTGATCCTCACGTGCCCGTGGCTGTCGATCCTGGCGTCCGTCGCCGAAAGGTTGACGTCCCCGCCCTGACGGTCGGCGTTGCGGTCAAAGGTCCGCAGCAAAACGTTGACCGACGCCGCCCCCTCTCGGTACACGACGTCGTAAACCTCGGCGCTGCGGACGTTGACAATGGGGGCGACCGAGTCGGCCCCCGTCAAATTGACGCGCTGGGCGGTCTCGTGCGGGATTTCATCGGGGTCGTTGCCGCCAAGGTCCTTGCCCTCACGATCCACAATGAGCATCCACACATCGGCGGCGTCGACCTGGGTGCTCCACACAATCACAAAACGCTCGCGCTCGGCGTCCCAGGCAATTGAAGGCGTGTCGACGGACTTTTCAATCGTCGCCGTCGCCTGATCTTCAGTCGTGTTCCACAGCGTCACGGGCGCCACATCAA
The DNA here is from genome assembly GCA_937123825.1 of uncultured Pseudomonadota bacterium. Lineage (GTDB taxonomy): Bacteria > Myxococcota_A > Bradymonadia > Bradymonadales > CAKZKQ01. The sequence goes on along the minus strand of CAKZKQ010000472.1, from coordinate 8,041 downwards.
AGCGGTCACCCACACCCACCACCGCAAAGCGCAGCAGCTCGCGCCGCACCCCGTCAATGAGCCCCGTGGCCTCCCAACTGATCGCCCACACATCCCCGGTCCAGGCCAACGAAGGGCGCTGCGGCGAAGCGCCGCGCTCATCAAGAACCACCGGGTCCGCCAACGGCTGACCGTTCACATCGATCCGAGCAAACTCAAGGCCGCCCTCTCCGGGATACACCGCGCCCATCTCAGCGCCGTTCCACAAAAGCGTCACGTCGCGGGCGTCGTCGGCCTGCGGAAACAAGACCTGCAACTCGCCGGCCGGCTCGCAGCCAATCTCGACGCAGGCATCGCGGCCGGTGTTGCACAAAAACCCGTCGGCGCAATCCTCGTCGCCGTCGCAGTCAATCAGACAGCCGGTGCCCTCGGGGTTGCACTGGTAGCCGTTGCAATCGTCGGGGGTGCAGTCCGCCGGAAGGTCCAGGACCAACGAACATCCAGTCAACGACACCGCACACATCGCGCACACCGCCAACATCCCCACAAGGGCCGTCGCCTTCACTCGTTCATGCTCCCTCGTCGATAACCCTGCAGATCGATGGCCACATACTTAAAGCCCACGCGGCGGCAACCATCGAGAATGGCCTGACGGACCTCGGGCTCAAAGGCCCTCATGATCTCATCCTGGCCCAGCTCCACGCGCACCACATCCCCGTGATAACGCACACGGAAGATCCTGAAGGACAGGTCGCGCAGCACATCCTCGCACGTCTCGATCTTCTTCAATTTCTTTTCCGTAATGGCGGTCCCGTAGGGGAAACGGCTCGACAAACACGCAAAGGCCGGCTTGTCCCAGACCTCCATGCCCATCTGACGCGCCGCCTCGCGCACATCATTCTTGGTAAAGCCCGACTCGACCAACGGGCAGGACGCGCCGCGCTCACGGGCGGCAGCCAACCCAGGCAGGTGGCCCTTGAGGTCGGTGACGTTGGTGCCAATGATCACATTCGACATGCCCGCTTCGGCCTTGAGCACCTCGGCGATGTCAAAGAGCGCCATCTTGCAGAAGTAACAGCGGTTGGTCGGGTTTTCGCGGTACTTGGGGTTGTGAATCTCGTCGGACTCGCGCAGCACATGGCGCACCCCGATCTGAGCGGCCACGCGCTGGGCCTCTTCACGCTCTCTGGCGGGCAGCGACGGGCTGACGGCCGTCAACGCCACACACTGGTCACCAAGCACCTCGTAGGCCACCTTGAGCAAAAAGGCCGAATCGACCCCGCCCGAGAAACCCACCACCACATTGCCAAGCTGCTCCAAAATGGACCGCAGGCGCTGGAGCTTATCCTCCAACGGCGCCTCCACGTCTCCCACTTTGAGCTTGGGCGCTGCATCCTTTGCAGGCGCCCGCTGAACCTGAACATCAACGGTCATGACTCACCAACAACCACTTCCAACGTTGGCCGCAACACCCACCCCCTCGACTTCCGGGGGCTGTCACGCCACGTTCACCAGCGCCGCCAACACAAAACCTGCACCCCACTGCGCACAGTGTTCACACAAACCATTGTTCCCAATCCAGTCACTGCCATCCCTTGCAGACATGGCTCTTGGCCCACCGAGCATCGCCCGGGGAGGTTTGACGCCGCGTCCGGTCGCGGCACCTGTGCACAGCGTCACAGCCTATTTTTTGCTCTGGCGCTGCATATTGACTTCCAATTCAAAGACTTCGTCGCGCTCAATGACGACGTTGCGAATCCACCGATGGTAACCGTCCTTCTTGAACTCCACAAAGTGCTTGCCCGCTTCGAGCTTGATGGGCTCTTTGACCGGGACGGTGCCGACCTGCTGACCATCAATGAAGATGGCCGCACCTTCGGGCTCGACCTTGGGAGCGAACTGACCATAGAAGGTTTTTTTCTTCAAGCCCATGGAGACTTCGCGGTCGCTGCTGGCCAAGACCTCAACCACCGAGCGGGCCGCGATGTGGTCCGTGGCACGCGCCACCAACGTGTACTTGCCCGGCGCCAGCAACAAGTCGATCTTGTTGCCCTCGGCGGCCGGAATCCCGTTGACGATCAACAACGTCGTCTCGGGACCCTCAAGCATCACGCGCAGCTTACCAGGCTTGTAGAGGCTGCGCTCACACTCCTTGATCCGACGCTCAACAGCCACTTTGTCCTCGGCGTCAGGCACCAAATCCAGATAGCGTTGATACAAGAGCGCCGCCTCGGTGTAGTCCTTCAACTCACGCGAAATCTCCGCCAGGTTGAAGTACACCGCCGGGTAGGCGTTGGGGCTGTTCTGAAGCACCTTCTTATAAGAGGGGATGGCCTTCTTGAAACGGCCGCGGGTGGCGTCTTTGTCCGCCTGGAGCAAGAGCGCCTCCACGTTGACCTTCTCTTCGCCCTTCTTCTTGCCGCCGTCGGCCAGCGCCACAGCGCCCCACGCCAACGACAACGCCACCAACGCGACCCCCACCACTCTCATCATCATCAACCTCCCACACTCGTCGCAACGAGCCTCATCCACAAGCGGCCCCTGAGCATGCAACCCATTTTCTCTCGACAACATGCCCCAAACGCCCACACCGCGCAACGGCCCCAAAAGCCACCGCACACAAAGAACAAGACGCAGGCGCACAAAAAATCAAACACCCATCACCCACATGACCCCCGGCCATCAACACACCAGCCCACCGCAACAATCGTCCGCGGCCAGCCACACCGGCGCATGCCCCTGCTTCGACGCACGACCTGCCCCCAGATTCATCCCACCGCCAAACACGCCCCACCACCACCCAAAAACCACAAAGGGCAGCGCGCCAACAACGACGCCCTGCCCCACACACCCTCGCAGTGCACCGGCGACCTACAAAGCCGCCACAAGCATACCGACCGCTCACAACACCTACTTATTGCACTCGCCGTCCTTGGCCACCTGACGCTGACACGACGAAGGGTCCGGACCATACTTTTGAATGCACGACTCCTCACACGACGAGTCGCTCATCCCGCACTTGTCCATACAACCCATCATATTCATCGGCTCCCCAATGCACTGATTGGCGGCTTGCAAAGAATCGCACGTGTAATACGCCCCGTTGATGCAGCAGCGCGCCGTGGTGTTGGCCTGCATACCGCCCCCACCCATGCCACCCCCGCCAAGGACACCATCCACCATGGACCCAAAGCCGCCCACATCGTCCTTCTTTTCTTCTTTTTTGGCCGCCGCTGCATCCTGAGCACCGGTCTGCCCCGCAGGCTTGGCGTCCTTCTTGGCCGCGTCGCCCTCTTTCTTGGCGCCATCGCCCGCAAGACCACCCACGCTCTTGTTGAAATCGTCCACCATCTTGCCAATGTTGCCCATACTGCTGCACGCAGTCAGACCAAAGACAAGGGACACAGACAACGCCGCCGTCACCGCTCTATACATCGAGATACTCCAGACTTTTGGGATGAAATATCGCTTGTCAGACCCACAATCAGGCGCTGGCGAGTGCCCTTCCTGCACAAAACCCCCTCCACCACCCCCTTTGACCGCGATGAGACACATCGCCGCACAGGCCAAAAGCAGCACATCAATGTGCTCAAACGCCGCAAAGACGCCCATCACAAAGGGGTTTTCTTCAAAAATGGGGGAGGACACCACGCAGACACGCACAAGGTCACAAAACCCGCGCCAAAACCATCAAAATCATCCAATCAAGCGACACTTAAGACGCCTGCAACGCAGCAATTCATCCACCCACCGCGCCGCACCCTGCCCTGACTTCCCAGACAATCCCCAAAACGCGCTCATCAACACAACCCATCGCGCGCAACTCGGAGGGGCAGGCGGCCGCTTAGACCCGCACAACGGCAAGATATTCAATATTTATCCAGACTGCCCCAAAACACGCTCGCCAAAGACAACAATCGGTCCCCACAAGCATTGACCCACCCCAAACCGCGTTGATTTTCAAGGCAAAGATCAACGCGGAGGGTTCGATGGAAGATGTTCCCCTGGGCCTCAGAGTATTTCAGAGCCTTTGCATCGGTCTCTTTGTGTTGACCTTCGTCGTGGTCTACATCCGCTTCATCTTTCGAAGCCGGACCAATGAGCTCAAAGAACGCAAACAAGCGTGGGAGCGCTGGGAATCCAGCGCCCAGGACCTGGGCCTTCAACACACCCCCCACAAAACATTCTGGGGCACAACACTCCCTGGCGCGCTGGTCGGCGCGCGCGATGGATTCCACGTCAGCATCACCAAGCGCAAACGTGGCCAGACCCGCATCAAGGGCAGCAACGTCTACACCACCATAGAAACCCGGCTGCCATCCCGACTCAACGGCGTCCACATGCGCATCACACCCTTCTCCATGCTCTACAAAGCCGCCCGGCATTTTGGGCTCACCATGAAACCCGCCCTCCAAACGGGCGAAAAACACTTTGACAACACCTTCCGCCTCAAGACCAAGACCCCAAAAGACCTCCTGAAACATCTCAACCCGCAGGTGCGACAACAACTCCTGCGCGTGTCGACCAACGATGACGCACTGGAAGTGACAGAGGAAGGCGTTCGTCAGGAGTGGAACATGCCCTGGCGACGCAATTGGCCCAAAGACACCACCACAGAAACACTGGACCAACTCATCAACGCCCAGGTTGAGCTGCTAAAGCGGCTGCAGCAGGCCAACAACGCCCACATCACCTCCCAAACCGATGGGAACTGACGCAACCCACCATCACAGCGCAGTCTGACCGACAAACGCCGTCAATCCATGAATGTCTGTAAAACGGGACGCGAGGTCACCAGACAGTGACCTCATAAAAGGCAGGTTGACCTTGCATGACCACACCCACAAAGGTCTCGGTCACAAAGCCACCAACGAAACAACAAGCAGAGCCAACTCAAAGAACCGGCGATGCGCTCAACACAACAGGGCGGAGCGAACGTCTTACTTGTTGCTGCTGCAGTTGGGGTCACTGCAACAACTGGAGACGATGGTGGGGTGACCCTGCTCAAGCTCCACGCTGGTTGCGCTGCGGACCTCGGCCACCATCAACTCAAAGTGAAGCGTCTGACCGGCCAGCGGGTGGTTGAAATCAAGCACGACGTGCTCGTCATTCACCTCCGTCACCCAGGCAGGCAAAGCCTGGCCATCAGGACCCTCCATGCCCAACTGCATGCCGACCCTCAGCGGGACCTCGGGCGGAATAACGCTGCGCTCAACCTTTTGAACAGCGTCCTCAAAACGCCTCCCATAACCCTCTTCGGGCGGCACCGCGATGCTGAACTGATCACCGGCAGCGTGGCCAGACATGGCCTGCTCAAGACCAGGGATGATGTTCTGAGCGCCATGGAGGTAGAGCTGCGGAAAGCCCTCCTCAGACATGTCGATCACATCCCCACCATCATTTTTAAGGACGTAATGAAAGCTGACCACTTTCTCGGGGCCCACAGTGGCTGTGTTTGTCATGTCCATACCTCTTGTTTCATCGAACAGTTAACGGGTCATCTCTACAAAAGAGAACACGCCAGAAAGGTGAGTCTTACCGAAGAAACGCACACGCCGTCAAATCCGCCCCTCCACTGGCTCAAGCAGGGCAACCACGGCTCAGTCGCCCACACGCGACCAAACCTCGTGTGGGATCGACCCAGCGTCCAAAAAGAGCTTCAAACCAGCGGCCGCATCCCCAGAGAACTCAGCCGCCAACCCCTCAAGCACATCTTCTGTCTTCACCCCAAGCGCCAAGGCAAGCTTGGGCACATCCTGCGGCCTGATGGTCCAAGCCCACTCGTACTCGCGCTCGCCTCGACCAAAATGCGCCTCGACACCACTGCCCAGATCCTGCCCCTCAATCAAGAGCGTGCCATTCTCAGACAACGAGGCCGACAGATAACGCCAGTCATCCGCACCACGCGTGTTGCGCAATACAACCTTTCGTTTGTTCACATCATGCCCGCCTGCAGACCCATTGACCTCAAAAGGGGCGTCATCGTTGGCCTTTGCACGCCCAAACAACCCCCTCCAAAACTCCAACACACGGGATCGACGCCTTTTCCCCATGACACCACCTCACGCACCACTGCCCTCGCTCCAAAAAACAGCCGTGGCCAAACATCGGCGTCCAACCACGGCTCTTTTCAAGCCCTCAACCAACACACAAAACCTTAGCGGATGCTTTCGGGTTCAGACCAGAGCGCGTCCATCAACTCCCTGGGCATGCGGGCCACGGCCAAGAGCGGCGCAGCGTCGGCCAGGGGCATCGTGCGGGTCGTAAAGGTGCCCGGCGAAGGGCCATCGAGGACAACCACCAGATGATGACGAGGGACTTTGGCGGGCAACTCGGGGTTTGCTTCAATAAGTGGTCCAGCCAGCGACAACGGACGTTCATCGAGCACAAGGCGCTCGCCGTCCTGCCACAACGCATCGCCCACAACGCCCACCGCCAGCCCCAGCCGACGCCCGCTCCGGGCCTTGCGATCTCGGACCACCACCAGCTGACCCCGGCGTACCTTCACGTAGCGCGAGGGCAACTTGTTGACCACAAGGATCGAGTCGGTCTGGAGCGTCTCCAAGATGGCCGTGGGCGGCGAAAACCGCAGCTCGACCAACGACGAGGCCACCGTCCCCAACGCAGCACTGGCCACGACCAACATCAGGCGCCAGGGACCTCGCCCCACAGAAAAATGGGAGAGATCGGCCGACGAAGACGAAGAGGCGCGCTTGCGTTGGGGCTTTCGCCTGGCACTGGAAGAAGAAGAAGAGGAGGACGAAGCTCGGCGTTTGCGTGCGGGCCTTGGCGGCGCGGGCGCACCACCAGAAGATTCAGAAGGGGCATCGTGCTGGGCACTGTGGGACATGGGCCGTTCCATGGCGTCTGGGTGACCCTGAACGGTCAGCGGGCCATGACAGCCTCTTTGCAAGGCGCTTCAGTCGGCCCAGAGCGCGTCCAGCGCGCCGGGCAACCGCGCCTGCCAGAAGGACCAATCATGGGTCCCACCTTCGTCCAGGACATAGGTCACGTCGTAACCGCGACCTTCGAGGACATCGCGCATCTGACGAGTGACCTCGAAGTTGTCATTGGGGCTGCCGCTGTCCAGATAGCACTTGAGCAACGGCAAGCCAGGGTGCTGGCCGTATAGTCTCATGATCTCGTTGTCTGCCCAGAAAAAGCTCGACGACATCCCCCCAACTCGCCCAAAAACATCGCTGTGGTGATAACCCACATAATAAGAAATCAGGCCGCCCAGGCTCGCCCCCAGCAAACCCCAACGGGCAGGATCCCCGCTGGCCCCGGGAAAGTTGGCCTTGATGAAGGGCACCAACGTCTCCACCAAAAAGGCCCGGTACAAATCCCCCCGCGCCCCTTCTTCGGCAAAGGTGTACTCCCCAAAACGCTCGTCCTGGCTCGCCAGCGGCACATAAACCCCGATCAAGGGCTGGCCTTGCGGTGAGCGAGACCATTGGTCCATGACGCGGGCAAAATCGGCGCGGGTCAACGACTCATTGCCATCGTGAAAGACCATCACACCCAGGTTCTGCGCCCCTTCGTCGTAGGCCGCAGGCAAGGAGACAAAAATATCCCGCGCGTTGCCAAGCTGAGGGCTGACAAAACCCCGCAGGTGCACCATCCGCCCTTCTGAGCCTTCGGGCGACGCCAAAAAGACCTCGCTGTTGAAGTTGCCCACCGTGTTCATGTTGAAGCCGTCCCACACCGCGTGCGGGTTGTGCGGATCCTCAAACCAGCTCTCGCCGGGCAAATACACAAGTTTGTACTGGTGCCTGTCCCCTTGCGGAATCTCCACCAACGCAAAATGCCACCGCGTCCCTTCAATCCGCTCCATCACCAGCGCGCCAGGATCCCAGCCCTGCCAGGACCCCCCAACGCCAAACGGGCCGCTCTCTTCGGGAGAACCAGGCACCACATCATAAAAGGCAAAGAGCCTCTGCCGCCCCCGGCCAACCGGCAAGCCACCACGGCGCATCAATTCACCGCGGACATCAACCCAGGCCTGCCTGCGCGCGTCGTCCGAATCGGCCGCGTCCACCGCCGCCACCGCCGCGTTAACAGC
>CAKZKQ010000471.1 GCA_937123825.1 uncultured Pseudomonadota bacterium | reverse complement strand
GAAGACTCGCCCCTTCTGGATTGACCACTTCGCCGCCCCAGACCCCCAGGTCCATCGCGCCTTTGCCGCGCTGACACCCAATGACTGCGCCGAAGCTTTGGACACCATTGGCGCCCCGCTCACACACGCCGTCCAGTACGAAAGCCCAGAGAACCGGGTCTTTGGCTTTGGCGATGTGGTCTTGAAATTTTATCGCCCTGGGCGCTGGACCTTGGCCGCTTTGCAGGACGAGCTTCAATTTCTTGAAGACCTGCGCGACGCGGACGTCCCGTTTGTTCGCCCCATCGGCGGCGTGGGCACCTGGCGCGGCATCCACTATCTGGCTTATGAGGCTGTTCAAGGCCCCTTTGAGGTCGAACCTGAGACTCTGGACGAGGCCTCGGTCCACAAAATGGTCCACACTGCTGCCCGCATCCACGACGTTGGCGCAAGACGCGATGCGCCCTCCAGGCCGGCGTTTGACCCAGACGGCATGTGTTGGGGGTGCTTTGAGGTCATCTGCAACGCAGGCTTGCTGCCCAAGGCGCTGGAACAACGCTACGCCGCGACCATCGAGCACCTTCTTGCCCAAATCGCAGCTCTTGGAGACATCCCCGTCCAGCGCATTCACGGGGATTGCACCAGCAACAACGCGCTGTGGCGCCAGGACGGCCCCGTCTTTCTGGATCTCGACGACTTCAGGATGGGTCCGGTGGTTGTTGATGTGACGCTCCTGAGCTTCCCCTGGCGCTTGGAGAGCCTGCCCGCCACCATGGACCGACGCGAGCGCCGCCGCATCCAACACCAGCTCGTGCGCGACATCTACCGCCAATACCGCGCCTTCCCCGACCATTGGGAGGCCTTCATCCCGCTGCTGCGCGCCTGCCGAGACATCATGTTTGACGCCTGGCTCTCCTGCCGCTGGATCGAACCGGGCTTTGCGGCGCACTACGACGACGATGACCTGACGGACCCTGACTGGTGGCGAGACTCCATTGAAGGGCTTGAGCGCTGCGCCGGGCTCTAAGACCCCAACTTTTCAAAATACGCATCTCAAAAGCCATCAAGGCCAATCCAGACCACATCCCCCATGATGACGCGGCGCATCACAAACCAGTTCGCCGTTTCAGCCCCCAATAATTGCCCCATAAGAGCAATACGCCAGACCCGATTGGCACCCCACCAAGGGACAGCCCACGCCGCCCCCTCAGTCCATCCAAGAGCATCCCAACCCACACATGCACCTCTGATGAAGACGCTCTTGACCCACGGGAGCCACTGAAGAGGCGATATGTTCAAGCAAACAAAACCGCCCATCCAATCAACCTAAATATCCCCGCCAACATCGACCTGAACGACATCAACCCTCAATAGTGCGCTTGGTATTGCTCCCCTGCAAAAGCCGCCGCACGAGCCTTTGTCGTCCCAAAGCAGTCCGCCGGCCTGAGCCCGGCGCGGCCCACCACGTTCTCTGAGCCCTTGGATCCAAAATCGTCATTTTGTCGATTTCTGTTGCCATCCACTGCCCATTGCTGTACTCAGCGCGGCCCTGCGCTTTGACGCAGCGCACCATATGCGAACCAAAATGGAGAAGAGACCTTGTCATTCACGTTGGTCGATAAGACCGAAGGCAGCATCAAAGCAGACGTCCTCTCAGGGCTGACTGTCGCGCTCGCCCTTGTCCCCGAAGCTGTCGCCTTTGCCTTTGTGGCCGGAATTTCGCCCATCGTTGGGCTTTACGGCGCGATGATGATGGGGCTGGTGACCTCGCTGCTTGGCGGCCGCCCCGGCATGATCTCGGGGGCCACGGGCGCCATGGCCGTTGTGATGGTCAGTCTGGTCAGCCAGGGCCAACAAATGGGCGGCGACGGCGCTGGGCTGCAATACCTCTTTGCAACGCTCTTGTTGGCCGGCGCGCTTCAGATCGGCGCTGGCGCTCTGAAGCTGGGGCGCTTTGTGCGCATGATCCCCAGCCCCGTGATGATGGGCTTCGTCAATGGATTGGCGATTGTCATCTTCTTGTCCCAACTGGGCATGTTCAAGGTCGGCGATCAGTGGCTCGCTGGCGCCCCGCTTTGGACCATGCTCGGCCTGACCGCGCTGACGATGGCCATCATGGTGGCCCTGCCCAAGCTCACCGACCAGATCCCTGCAGCGCTGACCGCCATCGTGGTTGTCTCTATGGTGGTCGTGTTCGGCGGTGTCGAGACGCAGACGGTGCTGAGCTTTGTGCAATCGCGCGGCGGCGAAGGGGTCAGCGCCGGGCTCCCCCAGTTTGCCGCCCCCATGGTGCCGCTGTCCTGGGAGACGCTGGCCTTCATCTTCCCCTACGCGCTGATCCTGGCCGCCATTGGCCTGATTGAGTCGCTGATGACCCTCAACCTCGTTGACGACTTGACGGGGACCAAGGGCCAGGCCAACCGCGAGTGTGTGGCCCAGGGTGTGGCCAACATCGTCAACGGCTTCTTTGGCGGCATGGGCGGTTGCGCCATGATTGGTCAGAGCATCATCAACATCAAATCGGGTGGCCGAGGCCGCCTGTCGGGCCTGGTGGCCGCCGTGGCGCTGCTGGGCTTTGTGCTCTTTGGCTCCGGGGCCATCGAGATGATCCCCATCGCGGCCCTGGTCGGGGTGATGTTCATGGTCGTCATCGGCACCTTTGCCTGGAACACCTTCAAGATCCTCAACAAGGTGCCGCTGCACGATGTCGTCGTCATGTTGGCGGTGACGGGCCTGACCGTGGCCTTTGATCTGGCCATCGCGGTCCTCAGCGGCGTCATCATGTCCGCCCTGGTCTTTGCCTGGGAGAACGCCCTGCGCATCCGCGCCCGCAAACGACTCGATGAGTACGGCATCAAACACTACGAGATCTTTGGACCCCTCTTTTTTGGCTCCACCACGCTCTTTTTGACCAAATTCGACATCGAAAATGACCCCCAGGAGGTCATCGTGGACTTTGCCGAGTCCCGCATCGTCGACCAAAGCGCCCTGGAAGCCATCGACAAACTGGCCGAGCGCTACCAACGCGCAGGCAAAACCCTCCACTTGCGCCACCTCAGCCAGGACTGCGTCCAGCTTCTCCAACGCGCCGGCGACCTGTGCGACATCAACGTCCTTGAAGACCCCGATTACTACGTCGCCATCGACCCCCAAACAAAATCCCCAGCGTCCCCTCTGCGCAGCGCCACTGCCCAGCGCCTGGCCCAGGCAAACTGACCCACCCCCTCGGGCGACACCCACACGTGCGCCTCAGGCCTCTGCTCCCCAATCCCAGCAGACAGCTCAAGCCCCCTCCGACACGCCACCCTCCAACACCCAAAACTCGCCCTGCAGCAAGGACACCGTGGTGGGCTTGAGCATGTTCAGCGCCAAATAATATCCAAACAAGACACACTTCAATCAAAATAATATCGCTTCAAGATTCACCTGACGCTGACTACGCTGGTCACGTGGCCAAACGTACCGACCAGAACTCAGGAGGGAGGTGAATCATGCAAGCAAGGGGTGTCGGAGCAGCATTGGTGGTGGCGTCGATGGGGATGATGGCGCCAAATACAACAAGCGCCTTTGAAGCGGGCATCGCGATGGGGCTCAGCGACGCGTTCTCGTGCAACCAGTGTCACAACTCAACAGGCAGCTTCACAGAACTGGCGCCCCCTGAGGTGGCCCCGCTGATGGTGTTGGAGGTCATGGAGGGAGACTTGAGCGCCGGCACGGCGACCCGGCTGCGGTTGACCGCCCAAAGCCAGGACAACCAAGGCCAAAACCGGGCGCTGGGCTTTGATCTGGCCGTCGGGCGGTACGAACAAGGCCTCACCTTCGCCCAACAAGAGCGCAGCGCACTCAAAGCACTCAGCGACGGCACCTACGTCGTCGATGAACTCGGCGATCTGGTCCAGCGCGAACCTTTGGGCTTCGATGAAGACGGCCTCGTCCAGATTGAGTTTGAGTACACCCCCACCACCAACGAGGCCAAAGCATTTTACGTCGCGCTCAACGACGTCAACCTCAACCAAATGGCTGGCGCAGACGACTGGGTGAGCCGCGACAAGGTCTGCTTTGTCCCAGAAGACGCAATGATTGATGAAACCGTGCTGACCGACTGCACCGTCACCCTCGACACCCCTTTGCCGTTGCCCGAACCCGAGCCAGAGCCCGAACCCCCCAAACCACCACAAACACCTGACCAGCAAAACCCCAACAACGCCCCAAACGCACAAGACAACGACAACGCTCCCGCCCCCAACACGCCAAATGCCTCCAATGGAGGCTGCACGCTGATGACAAGCCACAAACGCTCAAGCCCCGCCATAGGCGCATTCATGCTCGGGCTCCTCATCCTCATCAAACGCCGCCTCCACCGCACCTGACTTGACCCAAAATCACCCAGCATCGACCGCCAGTTCACACCGCAGCACAGCCCTCTCGCCCCGTGTGCAGCGCTGCACACCCACCGTGCACAACAACACGTTGTTGGGTCACCACCGCACCTCTACCTTCGTCACAAGCAAGGGCCGTCACACCAAACGGCCAACCAAAACCGACGACAAGGAGCAAAGACGTGCGCACATTCTTGACCCTCATCGCTCTGTGCATCGCCCTGGGCACAACCACGCTCGCCAACTCGCAAGACTCCCCCCCACAACCCGGCGCGCTGACGCTCGACCCCATCGCCAGCCACCAACTGCGCCTGGAGCAGCAAGAAATCCGCTCCGAGCTGTCGACGCTGTGGACAGCGGTCACCCTCAACATGATCACCGCCGATGTGCTCTCGCTCTACATCCCCGAAGCGCGCCGAAAGTTCACCAGCTTCGCCGACGGCAAAGAGGCCGAGTTGATGCTCGGCGGCGCCATCTACTACCAAATCCCCATCGCCATGGTCTTCCTGAGCGAAGTTCTGCCCTATCAGGCCAACCGCATCACCAACCTCGTGGCCACCGGTCTGGTCTCAACCGCCATCATCGCCGGAGGCTCCACCGAGCCCCACCACCTGGTCATCGCGGGCTTTGAGCTGCTGGGACTGGCCGCCATCGCCTGGAAAGCGTGGCAATGGCCAGACCCCGACGACTCTGCCCTGGGCATCAGCAACTTTGGGGTCGGCGTCACCGGCGACGGCGGCTACCTTCAATACAGCATGGATTTTTAGGTCGAACAGACACAGGCAAGAGCCCAGACACACCCATGGCGCCAAAAGCAGACGGCAGTGACCCCCGAACCATCGCGACACACCGCCCAAAGGCTCACAGACGCTCGCCCATCTCCTTATAAACGTGGTCCATAAAGACCCGCACCCGGACATTGGAGCGCAGCTCGGCCAGCGTCAGCACCCACAAATCGCGCGCCACCCCATCGAGCCTGGCCCCCAGGTCCACCAGCCCCGCATCTCGCTCCCCATCAAAACAGGCCAGAAAGTGCACGCCCACACCCGCAGAGATGGCCCGGCGCAAGACCGGATAGGTGTCAAAGTGCATGACGGTCCGACCCCCCGCCGCGTGCTGTGCTCGCCACCCCTCCAAACCCCCATCACGATGGCTCAACCAGGGAAACTCGCCCAACGGCGAACCTGCACCCACGCGCTCCACAAGCTCTCGGCTGCCGTAGAGCCCAAACTCCACGCGCCCCATCCGGCGTCCCACCAGGTAATCGGGCGGATCGTTGCTGAGCCGAATCACCACGTCCGCCTCACGGCGCCGCAGCGAGACCACCTCCGGGCTGGTGCTGATGACCAGATCGACTTGTGGATATCTGGCGATGAACGATGAAAAAACGTCGGCAAAAACCTCGTAAACAAAGTCCATCGTGGACACACACAGCGTCCCTTGAAGCTCCGCATCCCCACCGCGCACACGGCACTCAGCCGCCAACACCTGAGCCTCAATCTGCGCCGCGACCGCGGCCAGGTCTTCCCCATGGACCGTGGGCACAAACCCTTGCGGGGTTCGGTCAAAGAGCCGCACCCCCAGCGCGTCTTCAATGGCATTGAGTCGCCGACCGACCGTGGTCCGCACCACGTTCAGTTCACGCGCCGCGCCCATCAACGTCCCCGCGCGCGCCAGCGCCAGGACATACCGCAAATCATCCCACTCCATCAGCCCTTCTCCGGCTCAACCCTCCGTGGCAGCCCACCCACGACTGCCACAAGAAGATCGAGACCTCAAGGACACCATCAGAACTTGCCGCTGTTGCCCCACTGGGCGGGATCCTTCAGGATCTTCTCCTGCACATCCCAGTGCTCAACAATCTTGCCGTCTTTGACGCGGAAGATGTCAAAGATGCACCAATCATCATCATCGATCCGCACCTCGCTGAGCGTGACCACAAAGTTCCCCTGACCCATCAGGTGGTGAATCTTCACATACTGAGCCTTGATGCCCTTTGACGCCATGTCTTTGACATGCTCGCCAAACCCTTCCAAGCCGTCAGCGACGTGCGGGTTGTGCTGATCGTAGCGCGTTTGGCTGATGAACTCCGCAACGCGCTCAAACTGCCCGCCGACCAGAACGGCCTCACAAAACTCACGCACCAGCGCCTTGTTCTCCTCGGTCCGCTCCAGGTCCTCGACCTCGGTCGGACCATCGACCATGCTGCGCCCCGACACCGTCTGCGCCTCAAACGCCTGGATGCAGTCCCAGTGCTCGATGATCCGGTCGTCCTGGTCCGTGTCAAAGAGGTCGGCGGTCACCCACTTGGCCTCTCCGTTGTTGATGTCCTGATAGACGTGCACAAAGACATACTGCCCGTCTTCAATCGCACGCACGACGCTGATGTCCCGCACAGGGCAGCGCTCAATAAACGGCTCAAAGAAGGCCACAAAGCCCTCGACCCCGTCGGCGACCCCGGTGCTGTGCTGGGTGTAGCGCGCTCCGGTGTATTTCGTCACAGCTTCGCGGACCTTCCCGTCGCGAATCCCCTCCAGATACAAACCCTTGGCATTTTCAATCTTGCGACTCATCTTGCTCCTCCTTGACGGCATCAATCTCCGTTGCCCGGAAAACAATAGACAGGTCCCACAGACGCAACAAGACACATAAACGGCCAGAAATGGGGCATTTTCTACCGCTTCAAAGAACACCAACGCCCCAGCCCACACGCGCACTGCGCCAATGCCCTCAAGACCAGACCTCCAACGATGATCTCCACGCCGCCGGACTCGACCCCGTATAGCGCCGAAAGAACCTCGACAGCGACGAATGGTCGCCAAAACCAAAGTCGAGCGCGATGGCCTTGATGGACGTTTCGGGCGCAAGCAAGAGACGCTGGATTTTCAGGAGCACGATCCCGTTGATGATGGCCTTCGGGGTGCGTCCAAGGTGGTCCTGACACACCCTCCTGAGCTGCCGCGTGCTCAAACCCACCCAACGCTCATAATCCTGGGCGTTTCGAGTCTGCGCACAACGTTCATCAACGAGGTTCAGAAACCGGATGAGATGCTCAAAACCAGGAATCTCGCGCTTGCGCTGCACCACACGATAACGCCCAGACAAGAGCACCCAGGCCACAAAGAGGTGAAGCAAAACATCTTGCCTCCTGGGTCCTGCCTGACCATTGGAGACGTCAGACAGCGAACCTGCGGTCGGACAGGCTCGAAGCGCTGACTCACGGCGAATCTCAAGCTCAATGCCCGTCAAAAGGTTCAGGGCCAGCGCTTCAGCGCCATCGGAGAGTTCACCCAAAGGGCTCTGAAGCCACGGCGAAAACACCCCTGTGCTGGCCAACGACCCCGAGAGCAGCTGAGCGGCCCCCAACGCCTGGGTCGTGAACGCCACAATGGTCGCCTCAACACCGCACTGGGGGAACGCGTGGACCTGTCCCGGAGCCACAGACATCACCGCGCCGCGCTTGACCGGATACAACACACCATCGACCCAATGCCCGGCGACCGCCTCCCCTTTGTAGAACGCCACAATGTGAAACCCCAACTCGTGGGGCTCAAACGGCGACGGGTCCTCAACCCCCGCAATCGAAGACAGCGTAAAGACATCGACGTCCGTTCCATGCCTCGCAATGTAATCAATACGGACCATCAGACCCTCTGCCCATCCACCATCACCACCCCTCATCCACAACGCGCCTCACAACGCTCTCGCCCTTCAAGCACAAAGCGCAAGGATGGTGTCATGGTCAGAAAAGGGTTGGCAAGACACGTGAAGCGGTGCAGTGTCCCCACCCAAAGGCGCATGGAGCGGGCCAAAACCGCCACACCATCGCGTCTTTGCCTGGCCTTGGCCCTCCAAGCGCCTTGACGCACCATATCGCTCAATCGCATCTTCAACCCCAGCAGGCACAGACCAGGGAGGATGGATGTCAGTCACAGTAGTTGTTACGACCGAACGAGAAGCCTCCGCCATGGTCGGGTGGGGCTGGAAGTTTGCCAGCGCCCGCAACCTCGACGTCACCGTGGTCATCCCGCAGCGCGGCGAACCAGCCACGACCGAGGTCGACCTGGATGAGCCCGGCGAGTATGGGGACGCCAACGCGATCATCACAGCCGCGCGCGCAGCCATCACCGCGCTGCCGTTTCCCTCGCCCGTCCCCGAAGACAACCCAAACGGAACCCCCACGGTCCCCCCCACCATCCCAACGGTCAAGCTGCTCTTGTGCCAGTCCACGGCCCCCTTCGAAGCCGTCATGGAGGTCCTGAGAACCACCGGTTCCAAGCTCCTGCTGGTGGCCAAGTGGGAGAAGATCAAAGGGAACGAGGTCGAGTCTTCGCTCCTTGGCCAACTCTTCCGTCAGGCGCCTTGTGACACCCTCTTGATCCGCCTTGGCCACGTCGATCCGCTCCAATGCAAGCGCATCCTGGTCCCCGCCGCAGGCGGCCCCCACGCGATCTGCGCGCTGGGCTGGGGGGCCGACATGGCCATGGAGAGCGACGGCGCGCTGACCGCCCTCTACATCTCATCCGAGATGGGACCCCACGCCGTCGCGGTCGGCACCAAGCACCTGCACAAAGTGCTCCATAGGGCACAGGTCAAGCTGACCTCGTGGGTGCGTCTGAAGGTCGTGGTGTCGAGCAACGTGCGCGAGTCCATCGCCGCCGTGGCCGCCGAGGACAACCACGACCTGATGATCGTCGGCGCCTCGGATCGCGGCACCATGCACCGCGTGCTCTTTGGCACCATCCCCGAAAAACTGCTGGGCGAACCCGACGGAATCGCCGTGGCCGCCATGCGGCAAGCGCGCCCTCTGGTCACGCGCCTGCGCGAGGCCGCCGAGGCCTGGCTGGATCTGCGCGTCCCCCAACTGGATCGCGACGCCCGCATCGATCTCTTTGAGAGACTCCAGGACGGGGCGCGATGGAATTTTGACTTCTTTACGTTGATGGCCCTGGCGACCTCGATCGCAGCGCTGGGGTTGATTCAGAACTCCACAGCGGTGGTCATCGGCGCCATGCTGGTCGCGCCGCTGATGATGCCGCTGATCGCCGCCGGGCTGGCGCTGGTTCAGGGCAACGAGGTGCTGATGCGCACCTCCATCCGGTCGATCTTCTACGGCTTCTTCCTGGCGCTGCTGATTGGCATCGTCTGCGGGTTTATCTCGCCAAACAGGTCATTGACCAGCGAGCT
>CAKZKQ010000470.1 GCA_937123825.1 uncultured Pseudomonadota bacterium | reverse complement strand
ATGTGGCTCGCGCTGGTGCTCGTCACCGTGCTGATCATCGTGGCCGGCTACGTCGGCTGGTGGTACCTCGACCGGGTCCGCCCCGAAATGGCCGCCCTCAACGCAGGATCACTCAACTACCTGCGGGCCCGCAAAAACGGACAGTGGGCCTGGCCACCGATGCTCTTTGACAACAGCGTCGAAAAAATCGGCGCCTTCCTCAAAGCCATGAACGAGTGGAACGTTGTGCCCGAATGCGAGTGCTTTGACACCGGCATCGTCCGCTCCGTTGGCATGTTCCAACAAGTCGGGATGCTCCCAGCACCCGCCCACGTCTCCCTGGTCATGGGGGTCGCCAGCGGCATGCCCGCGCGCGCTGATCTGCTGCCCATCCTCATCGACGAGATGCCCGACGGCACCCACTGGCAGACCATCGCCATTGGCCGCCAGGAAATCTGGCCCGTCCATCGCCGCACCGCCGAGCTGGGCGGCAACCTGCGCACCGGCGTCGAGGACACCTTCTACCTGGCCGACGGCCAGAAGGTCGACAGCAACGGACCCCTCATCGAGGCGCTGGCCACCATCGCCCGAGAAGCCGGCCGCGAACCTGCCACCTGCCAGGAAGCCCGCGCCATGATCACCGGCTGACCATCCCCCCGGAGCCCATCACCACCATGACAGCACCCAACATCCCTGAGCTGAGCGCGGGCGCTGGGCGCGTTTTGTTGCGCCTGCCCCCCAACACCAACGTGTCGTTGACGCCCAGAGTCGTGGAAATCATCGACCACCCCGCGTTCCAACGCCTGCGTCAGGTCTACCAACTTGGCCCCACACACATGGTCTACCCCGGGGCCGTTCACACCCGCTTTGAACACTCCCTGGGTGTCTACACCACCGCCAGTCAATACCTGCGGCACCTGCTGGGCGTGCCAGAGTTCGCCCTCGGGGTCAGCGAGGCCGACCTCCTGACCGTCCTGGCCGCCGCGCTCCTCCACGATCTGGGCCACTACCCCATGGCCCACTCGCTCGAAGCCCTCCACCACAAGGGCAACGACACCCCTCGTCATGAAGACATCGCCGCCTCCATCATCCGGGGCGACCACCCCCGCTGGCGCGGCAACCGACCCATCGGCGAAATCCTGCGCACGCGCTGGAAGATCGACCCTGAGCGCGTCATCGCCTTCATCACGCGCCCGGCCCGCTCACACGCCAAAGACCACGACGCGCTGCTGGCCAGCATCATCTCCAGCGGCATCGACGCCGACAAAATGGACTACCTGGCCCGCGACAGCCTCCACATGGGCGTCCCCTACGGCGACCGCGTCGACCGACAGCGCCTTCTCGACAGCCTGACCGTCTCCAGCGACGGACGCTCCATCGCCGTCACCTCCAAAGGCCGCCTGCCCGCCGAGATCTTCATCTTCAGCCGCTACACCATGTTCTCTGAGGCCTACTGGCACCACACCGTCCGCTCGGTCAGCGCCATGATTGAAGCCGCCATGGCTGACCTCCAAACACACGGGGTCCTTGACCAGGACCGCCAAACACTGGCCGACGACATGCTGGCGCGCTCCGACGCCGAGATGCTCGACTGGCTCCACTCCATGGCCCCGCCAAACACCGTGGCAGACCGCATCCTCACCGGGGTCACGCGCCGACGCAGGCAACTCTACAAGCGCGTCCTGACCCTCAGCGGACTCTTCCACGAGCCGCGCACAGACGCCGCCTATGCTCGCCTCAAACAACTCGACAGCCAGACCCTTCGCCAACTGGTGCAATCGCTCAGGCAAGCGCTGGAGCAGCAGTTGGGAGTCTCCATTGACCCTGGCGGTCTCATCATCGACATCCCGCCACGGGACAAAGACCACCTGGAAGATGTCGAGGTGGCCTTCCCTGCCCTGGCGGGACACCGCACACGGCGCCTGACCGAAATCAGCGGCGTGGTTGGGGCGCTGAGCGCCGATTTTCTGCGGGTGGTCAAAAAGGCACGCGTCTTTGTCGCCCCGGAGTACGCCGACGCGCTGCGCGGGCACCAAGACCGACTTGAGGAGATGGCGCTGGAGTGCATCGAGGCGCTCGACCCACCCTCAGGGTGACATGGCCACCTGAGCGATGACCCAGAGTGAAATGGCGAGCGCGGCGAGTATGCAGCCGACGTTGAGGACGAGCCCCAGGATGGCGGTCTTGCGCCAGACGCTGCGGTTGAAGACCCCCAGCGCACCCATGGCCGCACCCAAAGCGGCCACCGCAAAGGGCACAAAGGCCGCACAACAAAGCTGGGCCAACGCGTAGCCGACCTTGTAACCGGCCTGCTCGTGCTCGTTGCCCTCAAAAGGGGTCGCCTCCCCACCCATAAAGTAGAGAACCAACCCCATCCCAAAGAAAACCCAGGCGACCGCGCCAATCGACACGGACGCAAAGGATTGCCAGACAGGCAAGGCGCGGGGCTCTTCAGCTTGGGAAGCGTTCATAAAATGAGGCGGTCCGTGTGGCGTCACTCAATGCCGATGAAGTAGGCATTGCGGGTCCACGAGGTCCAACGGTCGCGCGAGCGGATGTCGTTGAGGTACTCGTGGCGGTCAAAGTCAAAGTCGTCGATCCTTGCCCCGCTGACAATCATGTAGAGGTTGCCGTCGTAGGCGTAGGGCGTGGGCCGCTCCTCGATGGGCAAATCTGAGAAATCGGGGAAGCGCGGCAGGTGGAACCAGGTCTGCTCGCCCGGCATCGTGATTTCCCAGACCAGCGTCGCGGGGAGCTGGTAAATCTGCACGTGCCAGAAGTCGGGCAGGTTGTTGGTCATCGGCTCAAAGGCCACGTACCCATCCACGGCAATGTCGCCATCCAAGGGCAAAAGCGGCTGCGGAATGCCAATAAGCTCGGGCAACTCAATGAGGCCGTCAATCTGGGTGACGTCGGTCAACACCGACTGGGCGTAGGGAGAGCCCCGGTTGGTGTAAGAGCCGCCGTAGATGTAGTAGCGGGCGTCGGCCAGATCGCCCTCAAGGCGCGCCTGATGCTCGGCAACAAGAATGTCACCGTCGCCCTCGGCCAAATCGTAGTTGCCAAAGACCCCTTCAAAACCAAGATCGACCCATGGGGTGACCCGGTTGATGGTCGGCCCTGGCTCACCCTGCTGGATGCCGTTGAGCTTGAAGTTCATCCGGTGGTCCAGGTCGATGTTCAACTCGATGTCGACATTGTAGGTCTCGTCCTGGGACACAAAGAGGTAGCGGCGGATGCCCATGGCGTAGGGGGTGAAGTCGCCGGTGCGGTCGTTGATGAGGCCGCCCCAGGCAATGACGGCCAGGTCACCGATGCGGCTGTTGAGGGTGTAGGTCCGGTCACCGTTGGGGTCGACGACGTTGCCGTTGCCCGGCCAGGGGTTGCCGCGGAAGGGGCTCTGACGTGTGGTCTCGACGATGATGAGCTGGCGTTCGTCGGGACCGGGCTCGGCGATCTTCTGGAAGCCGCTGACCTGACCCGTGATGGTCGCCAGCGGAATCCCGCCACCACC
>CAKZKQ010000469.1 GCA_937123825.1 uncultured Pseudomonadota bacterium | reverse complement strand
CAGGAGGTGCTGGGGGGCTTGCTGGTGTGTGGCTGGAGCCTCGGGGATTGGAAAAGAGACATGTCTGGCGTCGTGGTGGGGCCCGCGGCTCGGTGGTGCGTGGGTGACCGGGATCAACGCGGTGTTGGCGTGCCTGCGCGCGCCGGAGCATTTGCCGGGGTGCGTTGATCGTGGGCACCCGATGGTTCGGGTGTGCACACATCACCATAGCGGTTTGCGGCGATCAGAGGCAACCGGCGCGGTCGTGCCCCGGTCAGACGCGGCGCGCCCTGGAAGGCCTTGAAAATGGAAGGGGGAGAGCAGCGTTGTGGCATGGGAAACAAGAAAAGAAAACCCCCCGAGCCTGCGCGCCGCATCAATCTTGAGAGCATAGAAGGTATCAAGTGCGCAGTGTCGAGGGGTTTTTTCGTTTTCGTGCCCGCCCTGGACCGTGGATGAAAGGGGCCAGATCTTGGCGTCCTCCCAGTGCCCACAGTGCCCGGCAGACGCTGAACTCCAAGAGCAAAGCTGGTGCCAAGGCACAAAATAATGTCCCACACCCGACACAATTCAAGCCCTTCCAAAGGGCTCCCTTCCCGTGCTCAAGGGCGTGCAAGGGAGGTGAATTTTTTCCAAACCGGGACGCGTTCACAGGGAACATCGAAGGTTTAACGCTCTCACTATTTCCAACGCGCTTGGCAAAAGCCCAGAACATCGACCATTTGGACGTATTGTCCAGCCCAGACTGGACAATATGGAGCCCTGAACTGGTCAATATTCTGACCAACTGGTCTAGAGATAACCCGGACTGAAATCATTCCAGCAACGGATTTACCCCAACCGACAGACAACGCAAACGCCAAGGGCGCAAATGAGAATTTAGACATCGAGGATTGTTGCAAAAGGAACACTTATAAAGAGTACAAAGAAACCAAGAGGTGTCTTTGACGGCTGGGCATTGTGTTTGTATTCTGTGATGTTGATGAGGCGTATCAAGCCAGATTTACGGCGCTGGTGAAACGAATGACGACAGGCGCGGCCACGTTACTGGGCAAATATGAACTGCAGGAGCGCATCGGGCTCGGCGGCATGGCCGAGGTTTATCGCGCGCGCCTGCCAAGCGTCCACGGGCTCCACAAAGTGGTGGCCATCAAGCGGATCCTGCCCTACCACTGCGCCGACGACAACTTCATCCAGATGTTCCTCGATGAGGCCCGCATCGCGCTGGCCCTCAACCACCCCAACATTGGCCAGATCTACGAACTCGACGCCGTCGATGACGTCTACTTCCTGGCCATGGAGTACATCGACGGGCCCAACCTCTCGCTGGTCATCAAGCGCCTGCGCAAGACCAAACACCGCATCCCGCTGGAGCTGGTGCTCTGCATCATGCGACAGGTCTGCGCCGGACTCCACGCCGCGCACACCCAACTCGATGACGCCGGCCAGCCCATGCAGATCATCCACCGGGATGTCTCGCCCCACAACGTCATGGTCAGCCGCAGCGGGGGCGTGAAGCTGATCGACTTTGGCATCGCCAAGGCCCGCGATCGACTGGTCAAGACCGAAACGGGCACCGTGCGCGGCAAGCTCCTCTACATGAGCCCCGAGCACGCCGCCAGCCGACAACTCGACCACCGCACCGACATCTTCAGCGCGGGCATGCTCCTGCTGACCTTCCTCAATGGCCAACACATCTGGCGAGGACAGGACGAAGTCGAGGTGCTGGTGAAGCTGCGCTCCTGGCAACCGCCAGACATGCGCGCGCTGCGCCCCGATCTGCCTGCGGCCGTCCACCAACAACTCCAGGAGATCGTCCAACGCTCTATGGCGTTCAACCCCGACGATCGCTTCCCGGACGCCGAACACATGCGCCGGGCGCTGGCGCGCCTCCAAGCCCTGGTCAACCCCGAAACCAGCGTCCTGACCCTGGGATACTTCGTCAACGAAGTCCTCCACGGGCGCCTGGAGATGGCCGAGGCCGTCGAGGAAAACACCAACCTCATCATCGCCGAACAGTTTGAGCACACCAGGCAAACCCCCTCGCAGCGCAAGCTGCCCAACATCGCCGCAGTGCCCCCGCCCAACGAGGTCACCGTCACACAGGGCACGCACATGTCGCCCAACGACACGCCCACGCCCAACCCCCACAACACCGCCGTGGGGATGTTGACCGGGCAGCGCCGCGCCGACACCGTTCGCTCACCGGTCCCCGCCTACATCCAGCCCGAACCCGGCGATCTGACCCCCATCAACGGCATCCAGCTCGCCCCCGGCATCCACTCCGATGGACACCACGTCCCGGACGACCCCATCACACGCGACACGCAGTACGAGGAAGACCCCACAGAGAACCTCGACCCCGACATCCTTACGGCCGTGGCGCTGACACTCCCATCGCCCGAGGAGATCGCGCAGCGCCCCGACCTGAACGCACAGCGCGCCGACCTGACCGTTCAATCTGCGCTGCCATCCCAACCTCTCCAGACCCCCTTGCCGTCGCCGACAGCGGCGCCCAACAGGATGCCGCTGATACTCATCGGCATCGCGCTGGGCCTGATCTCCGTGGTGCTCCTGGCACTGCTGACCGCCAAAGTGGTCTTTGACAACCCCGAAGCCCCCCCTGGTCAAACCGCCAAGGCCCCCGCCACAGGCGATGAACTCAACGAGGGCAAAGGCACCGCCATCATCCACTCCACCCCCGCGGGGGCCAGCATCTCCATCGACGGCAAACCCACCGGCATGGTCACCCCCAGCCGCCTGGCACTGGCCGCCGGAGAACACGAACTGACCCTGACCGCCGGGGACCACGAGACCTACACCCAGTCCATCGCCGTCATTGAGCGCGAAGAACACAGCTTCTCCATCCACCTCAGCCCCGAGAACAAGGCCCCAGTGGACAAGAACCGCGTCGGCGACCAACCCCTGGCCAAGGACACCGTCCCCAGCGAGGATCTCGAACAGAGCCCCACCCTGGTGCTCTACTCCAACCCCGCCGCCACCGTCTTCATCGACGGCGACCAGCTCCCTGACCCCGCGCGCCCCGACAACCCCCTGGAGATCACCCCCCTGACCCTTGGGCAAACCTACAAAATCCGCATCCAAAAACGCGGCTACGAGAGCATGCTCCAAGAGGTCAAGGTCGACAAACCCAGGGTCGAAATCCGCGCCGAGCTCACTCGCCAGACCCACGGCTACCTCACCATCACCTCCAACCTCTGGGCCGAGGTCTACATCGATGGGCGCAAGGTCGCCAACTCCACCCCCCTGAAGCTCTACCGCATCAAGGCCGGCTCACACGCCGTGACCCTCAAAAACCCCGAGAAGCAGCTGACCCGCACCGTCCGGGTCAACGTCCTGCCCGGTGGCAAACTGACCTACCCCGTTCGATTCTGACGACGCCGTTCAATCACCCCCCACGGCGCCCTTAAAACCCCCAAAACCACACAAACCAACCCCGAACACTGCCTGGCCGACATCTGCGCTCAAAGCCCCGTATCATTGGTCTTAAAAGGAAGTCGCCAGCCCCGGTGAAGTGTGTTAGGCTCTGAAGTCGGTAGAATTTGTGCAACTCAAGTGGGAGGTGTGGGATGACGCGCGGCGTGTGGCATGGTCGCACTGCGGTCGTGGGTGGTTTGATGGTGTGGGCGCTTTGTGCCGGATGGCACTCTTTTGCCCAATCCCAGGACAACACCAATGTCACTGGACAGGTTGTCTTTAAAGATCTGCCTCCCAATCTCGACAACACCGCCGACACGGGCTTCTTCTGGCGCATCCCTGCCCTGCCACACGATGGCAACCGACCCCCGCTGGACCAGATTCAGGTCGTCCTGACACACACCAAGCGGGCCCGAGACGCGCAACCTGCCAAGATCAACGTCGACGCACACAGCGTCTCACCCGGTACCATGGTGGTCGCCCCCGGCACCACCATCGACTTCACAAACCAAGGCCAAAGCCCCGTCGAACTCTACGTCGTGGGGCGCTCCAACATCGAGCCGCTCTCGCTTCAAAAAGAAGGCGACAGCGCCAAAATCGCGTTGGACAAACCTGGCCGGTACCTCTTTCAGTCTGCTGCGGCCACCTCCGCGCAGGCCTGTGTCATCGTCACCAGCAGCGTCGCCGACGCTGGCCTGGTTGGCGTCAGTTCAAAAAAAGCGCGCTTTGACCTGGGTCAGGTCGAGCCAGGCACCTATCAACTGCAGATCTACTTCCGAGGCACCCGTGTGCTGGAAGAAAAGGTGCGCGTGTCCCAGCAAGGCAAGCTCGACAAAGAAAGCTTCCTGCTGACCGGCGCCGATCTGCAACAGTAGAGAATGTAGAGGAGCGATGTTCAAGGCGGCCACTTACCTGTTGCTCATCCTGACGGCGGGTGCGATCATCGTTATGGTCACTCTGTCCATCCCGCATGTCGTGTCCCAGGACCAGCGAGAAGACCTCCAAAACGACGTTTTGCGGGCCCAACGCGCTGCGGCTGTGCAGTTCCAACTCGAAGCCTACCAGGAACTGGTGGCTGCGCAGCGCGCCTCGTCACAAAAGGACATGGTGGCGCTCTTTACCCCCGCAGCGCCCCAACCCGACGAGTCCGATAAGAAAAAGGACGACGACGACGCCCCACAACCCCAGGGGCCCCAATTCGTCCGCCCCCAACCCGACGTCCTTGACCCCATCATCAAAGGCCAGGCCCGCGCACTGCGCCAGGACATGGTCGTGATCCTCGATGCCCAGGGCAAGGTCCTGGCATCCTCACACGAGGAAGGCCCCAAGAGAGACACGGACTGGAGCGGCCTGCCCCCCATCAAAGACGCACTGGCCGGGCTGGAGCGCGACTGGCTCTGGGCCAGCGGTGACGACAACGTCATGCTCACCGCCGCCAGCCCTGTCGTCGTCTCGGACGGCAACAAGATGATGGTCGGCGCCGTCGTCATGGTCGGCCAACGGCTCGACTCCTCCATGGCCAACAACCTCGCCAGCAAGGTCGACCCACTGCGCGCCGGCGACTCCCGCATCAACATCGCCTTCGTCCACAAAGGCCGTCGCCTTGGCAGCTCCGTCAAAGACGCCGAACTCCAGGCACTCATCAGCACCGCCGCCGGCACCTACAGCTCATCGGCCCTGCCCAGCCCCGACCCCGAAGACGGCAACGCCCGCGGTCGCATCCGCATCACCGAACAAGACGGCCGCGTCGCCGCACACGTCACCGTCGGCCTCCAGGACTCCAAAGAAGGCCGCCAGACCGGCATGGTCATCCTCAGCGACCGCGCCCTGCTCGACGGCAGCATCATTGGCCTGGCTGTGGCCGCCTTCACCGTGGAGACCGCACCCGGTCAAGGCCCGCCCGTGCTGGTCATCGCCGCCATCGCGCTGGTCCTCTTCCTGCTTGGCTGGCTGATCATGAACAATGAACACTCCGCGCCAGCACGCAAACTGGCCGCCGACCTGGCCAAGATCGAAAGCAACATCGAATCCGGTGAGCTGAACATCAAGCGCCACCGCGGCTCCATGTTCAACGCCGCCAAACGCATCAACTCCATCATGACAGGGCTGCGCAAACGCCTCACCCGCGAGCGCAACAACTCCAAAGAGCTCTTCATCCCGCCCGACGCCATCGAACCCGTCGAGCCCGAACCTGTCGCCCCCGTCCAAGCCGCGCCCGCTCCTGTCGACCCCAACGGCCTGCCGTTTCGCGCACACACCCCTGCCGGAGGCTCACGCTCGGTCGCGCGCGCCGACACCGGACAATACGATCTCATCGAAAAACCCGTGCCCAAGCGCATCGTCCTTGGAGAATCCCAGGACGAATCCATCGATGACGGTCAAGCAGACCCGCAGGACCAGGCGCCCTTCATGCCGGCCGGCTTTGATGACGAAGCCCTGCTTGAAGAACTCCAGCCCATCGAAGACGACGCCCAGGACGACGCCGACGAGTTTGTCTCGGCGGCCACCATGGCCATGTCTGTCGATGAGCTGCCTTTCCAGCCCACGCCCGCTTCGGACCTGGCCGCCTTTGGCGCACCGGCCCCTCAGGAGCCCGCCGAAGAGCTGCCCGAGGATGCCTTCCTCCCTGCCGACGACGATGAACTCTTCGCCCCCGAAGACGACGAGCAACTCTTTGCCCCCGAAGAAGGCGCCGACAACCACGCCTACGAGTCCGAAGAGAACGCCGCCTTCCTTGAGGCCGCCACGGCCAGCGATGCCATCGCCGCGCTCTCTCACGACATCGCCGATGCACTCAGCGGCGACTCCAGCAATGAACCCGACTCGGTCGACGAAGACCGCACACTGGACATCGGCCCCGAACAACTCCAGGGCCTGATCTCCAAAAACTCCAAGGCCCCCGCGCCAGAACCTGCGCCCGAACCCGAAGCCGAACCAGAGGCCGAAGCCGACCCCGCCGAAAACCTCGGCGCCGTCGCCCTGCGCGCCGCCGTCCAGGATGGCCCCACGCTGGTGGACAACCTCGGGGTGGTCAAAAAGCTGGCCTCCAACACCCGCGCCGACGAGGAAGACGACGAACCCGAGGCCGACATGCTGGCCGGATCGGCCATCTCGGCCAGCAACTCCGCCAACATGCTCCCGCGTCGCATCGCTCGCCCCGGAGACGAAGAAACCGACACCGCCGACGTCGCACGTGACGATCAAGAGGTCCAAAGCGCCCTGAACGCGCCCAGCAGCAAACCCTCTGCGCTGGACCCCAAAGGCCTGCTCGACAACCTCAAGCGGCGCAACATCGGCGACGCCGCCTCCTCAGGCGCCTCCACACAGCCCTTCCCCAAGGAAACCTCGCAGGTGCGCCCCTTCCCCTCCGACCCAGAAGAGGCCTCCAAGCACAAAAACCCCTTTGTGCACCAAGCCCCCACCACGCCGGGCAAAGCACCCAAGAAGAAACCCGAGGCCATCGACCCCGATCAGCAGTACTTTGAAAAACTCTACAAGCAGTTTGTAGACACCAAGATCCAGTGCGGTGAACCCACCGAGAGCCTCACCATGGCCAAGTTCACCAAGCGCCTGCAAAAGAACAAGGCCCAGCTCATGGATCGCTACCAGTGCCGCTCGGTCCGCTTCCAGGTCTACGTCAAAAACGGCAAAGCCGCCCTCAAGGCCACCCCCATCAAGTGACCGCGCCGCCGACCGGCGTCAATCGCCGCTGGCCGACTCCTGCGTCGGCAACGGTGGCGGCTCAACGACCTCCAACCAAATCAAGTGCTCGATGTTGCCCTTGGGACCATGGGTGTCGCTGTCCACACCCCCGTGCACAATGAGCCCCTGCGATTGGCACCACCGCGTCACCTCGGCGATGATCTCCTGACGCAGCCCCTCATCACGCACCACGCCGCCCTTGCCCAACCGCTCGCGCCCCGCCTCAAACTGCGGCTTGATCAAAAGCACCAACTGCCCACCTGCCCGCATCAGCGGCGTCACGTGGGGCAAAACCACCCGCAAAGAGATGAAGGAACAATCGGCCACCGCCAGATCAATCGGCTCGGCAATGGTTCCAGGCGGGAGCTTACGGATGTTGGTCCGCTCGATGTTGACCACCCTCGGATCCTGCCTGAGCTTCCAGGCAAGCTGCCCGTAGCCCACGTCCACAGCGTAGACCCTGGACGCGCCGCGCTGAAGCAGGCAATCGGTGAACCCCCCCGTGGAGGCCCCCACGTCGATGGCCACCATGTCGGCCACATCCAGGCCAAAGGCCTCCAGGGCGCCGTTGAGCTTCAATCCCCCACGAGACACATAGGGGTTGCCCTGACCGCGCACCTCGACGGCAGCCTCCGCGCTGACCTTGGCGCCAGCTTTGTCGACGCGCTGGCCCGCCACAAAGACCTGACCGGCCATGATCCGAGCCCTGGCCCGCTCTCGCGACGGCACCAACTCGCGCTCCACCAGGAGCACATCCAAACGCACTTTGCGGCTCTTGGCGCTCACGTCGTTCGATGCTCAATCATGCGGGCGATGGCCGCCAGCGTTTGCCCTGCGTCGCCAAAACCATCGGCGATGGCGACCGCCTCGGCCACCAGCGCGCTGGCCTTGCTCTGACACACCTCTGGGCCCATGCGCACGGCCAGGTTGACGGCGTCTTCGTGGGGATCGCCGGTTTCGGTCGCGTCGGCGGCCACCTCGCGCAGATCCAACAGATCGTCGGTCAACTGAAAGGCCTTGCCCACGCAGCGCCCATAGCGGTCCAACCGGGCGATGACGTCGGCGTCGGCACCGGCACAGATGCCGCCGCCCACCACCGCCGCCCGAAAGAGCGCCCCGGTCTTCATGGCGTGGAGCGTGGTCAACGCCTCAACGCTCAGGACCTTGCCTTCGGCGGCCATGTCGTGTTCTTGACCGCCGACCATCCCAGCAGCCCCTGCCGCATCGGCCACCAACGCGATGGCCTCAATCCGGCTCTGGGCGTCAATGGTCCAGGACGGGCGTGCCAGCACGCGGAACGCCTCGGTCAAGAGCGCATCGCCTGTCAGAACCGCGCGGGCCTGACCGTAACGCACATGGACGGTCGGCTGGCCGCGACGCTCAAGATCGTTGTCCATGCACGGCAGATCGTCGTGGACCAGCGAGTAGGCGTGGACAAGCTCCAGCGCACACGCCACCGGCACCGCGTTGGCGCGCTGACCACCGACGGCCTCACAGGCCGACAACGCCAAAACGGGGCGCATCCGCTTGCCGCCGCCCAGCACCGCGTAACGCATCGCCTCGACCAACAACTGCGGGGCGTCACCGTCGGCGCCATCGAGCGCCTCCATCACCTGATTGAGCGCGTCGTTGACCTCGGCGCGAAGCTGGGCCATGGTTTCTTGCAAAGAGGGGCTCTGGGTCATAAGGATCCTGTGCTCCAGATCGAGATGTGAGAAAAAATCCGGGGTAGACGCGTTTGACTGCGGCAGCCGGTTGGTGCGCAGACAGATCGGTCTTTGTGGTGGCTGGTTTATGACGACGGCTGGCGCTGCTGCGCGCTCAAACGCCGAGGCTGGCACGCAGTTCAGGCTCGCGCGCGGTCACAAGGGCGCGGATGTCGTCGATCGGAACCCCCTCATCAAAGAGGACGCCCAAATAGTAGGCGTTGGCCAGCAACGTCAGGTAAAGGTTTTCATCTTGCGGCTCTGGCGGGCGCGCGGGAAACTGTCCCACTGGCGAAAACGCCGGGGATGTCCCTGTCCAGGCCAACAAAGCACCGGCGTTGTCCATGAGGAAGACCACCTGGACCGTCGGATGGGCCTGAAGAGTGCGCAGCGCGGCTTGCAATCGGGTGTTGTGCATGACTGGATGCCCTGCTGAAGCTCTGATATGACACCTAAAGGGGCTGGCGTGTCCGTGTGGGACAACGTTGGCCAGCGTGCGGTTCGCATCGGCGGGCATTGTTGCCACAGGAGGTGGCGTTTGGCAAAGCTGATTCCATGGCTCTTTTTGATTCCCCCGGCGTTGGTGGCCCTTGTGGCGCTGGCGACGCTCCTGCACGGCCGCACCCCCAAGGGTCGCGCGCTGAAGCATTTTCGGGTCGGGGGCGACCACGTCCACGCCAAGGCCTACGACAAGGCCGAGGCCGAATTCCGCGCAGGCCTGGAGTTGTGGCCCGACCATCCCCCGACGGTCGGCGCGCTGGCCAGCCTCCTGGTGGGGATGGAGCGCTTTGAAGAAGGCAGCCAGGCGCTCGAAAAGGCAATGAAGTTCGACCCCAACGACCAGCGCCTTAAGCTCCTCCAAGGGCGCTGCGCGCAGGGCCTGGGCAACGAGGATGAAGCGCTCGAAGTCTGGAACAAGATCCCTGACGACAGCGACATCTACCCCGACGCCATGGCCATGGTCGCCGACGTTCATGAAAAGAACGAGCGCCTTGAAGACGCCATCGCCTCGGTCGAAAAGGCCATCTCCAAGTCCAGCGTCCACCAAGCTCGCCCCTATAAAAAAGAGCTCAAACGACTCAAAGCGCTCCTGGCCGGCGAAGAGCCGCCCGCGCCCGAAGCCGTGGCGGCCAAAAAAGAGCGCAGACGCCGGGGCCGCCGCTCGGCCAAGGCCTGACGCCATGGCTGGGTTGTTGGATCTGCCAGAAGCTGCCGTTTTGAAGCAGCTCGCCCCCAAGAGGCGCCTCTACGCGCGCTGGCCTGCGCGCAAGCGGGCCACGTCGTGGTGGAAGCGTCTGATGGGCCAGGGTCCCCAGAAGGATGATCCGCCGCTGGGCGAGCTGAGGTTGTTGGAGGATGGGCTGGCGTTTCGGAACTCCAACGGCGAGCAGGTCTCCCATATTGTGTGGGAGGCTCCGTTTACGGTGCAGCTCAGCGCCTGGCCCTATGATCCGTCGCAGCAGGGCAACACGGCGGAGTTGAATCTGCTGCTGCGGCCGCGCGACATGGCGGCAGGGGGCACACCGCTGGCGCTGCGCACGCTCTGGCCCACCGACAGCCTGCCTGTGGGACTCTCACACAAACAAGAGTTCTTTCCTTTTGTGGACCCGGTCTTCTTCAAGGCGCTGTGGTCCTGGCTGAGCGTGTGCCTGTCGGTGCACGGCTCGGCGTTGCCGCGCGGCGGCGACATGAACGTCGATGACGCCATCCTTGGCGATCTCCACAGTCACAACGAGGTCTTCACCTGCGTGTCGTGCCAGTCCCAGGACGTCACGCTCCTGGCCGCGCGGGTCTACCGGTGCAACCAGTGCGGTTATGAGGGTGGGCCGGGCATGGCAGACCTGCTCAAACAGCGGCGCCGGATGGCCATTGAGCGCATGCCACCCGACGAGCGCCGCGAAAGCGCCCTGAACGACTACCGAGAGGCCCGCAGGCTCTTGCTCTCGGCCCAGGGCACCATGAAGGCCCTCTACGCCTACACCTACCGGGGCAACCGGGACGAGGCCGAGCTGGAGCGCAGTCAGGAGGCCATGGGCATCGCCCGGATGGTCATCGAGGCGCTCGAACACATCGAAGAAGCCGGGATCAAAGACCCGGAGCGCTTTCAGGATGCCATGGAGCCGCTTGAGAAAGAGCTGACCTTTGCCCGTGGTGGCGCTACCTTCATCCTGGCCAGCAATTACAGCGACAGCGTCGCCAGCGGGCTGAAGATCATCGGCGAGACGCTCATCAAAGCCACTTCAGAAGGCTGAGGCTACTTGTACGCCTCAAAATCCACCTCTTCTTTCACAAAGAGACCGCTGACCAGCAGCGCCTGCTCGATGTCGGCCATGATCTGCGCGTTGTTGTGGGAAGCGTGGATGAAGAGCGACCAGACATCGTCATCGACCAGATACTGGCCGTGCTCATAACGCCAACAAGAGAGGATCTCGTCGGTGGTCAGCCCAGTGCTTGCCGCTCCCAGCGAGGGATAAGGCACACCGACGGCCCCAAGCGCGCGCGCCAGCAGCCGGTAGACGTTGGGGAACCCTTCGCTGTGATGATCCCCCCGAAACTCCACCAGCAGATGCTTTGATTTGTAGCCTGGCCTGACACGAAACCGCCACATGAGCCGCTTGCCTCCAGAACTCACTCCACCGAGACAAGCTTGCCGTAGATGGCCCCGGGACCAATCCAGCCGTTGATGTGTCCCACGTTGTTGCCAATCTGGAACTGCTTGGCTCGCCGCGCCTTGATCAGGTGCAGGTACTGGTTGCCCCGGACCTTGCACAGCACAATGTCACCGACCTGAAGAGTCTGGGGATCCACGGGGGCCACCGTGCACAACTGACCCGAGGCGATCTTGCCCTTCATCGAGTTGCCGCGCGGCCTGAAAGAGACGGTCTCGCCGTCCAACAATCGCGCAATATAAGGCGTTGCCCACCCCATCGATGCACCTCCAATGCTCATGACCCACACCCAACACCAAACCACAGGTGAAAGAAATGGGTCACCATCGATGCGCAAAGCTAAGGATCCCCTACGCCTGGGGCAAGGCGCCGCCCCCAATCGCTTTCTCGATCCGGTTGAGGAGCGCCTGAGAGACGCCGTCGCCGACCTCAAAAGGTTCTATGAAGATTTGGCGGCACCCCAGCTCATCGGCCTGTCGAAACCGGGCATAGAGTTGCTGGGCCAGCGCCACCAGATCGCCCTCAAAATGGACGACGTGGGCGCCGCTGGCAGCGCCGGGGTCAAGCGCCAGGACCATCGTCTGGGCGTCTTGCGGGCCGGGCTGGGTCAACCAGGCGACCTTGGCGCTCGGGGCATAGTGGCGGTATTTCATGCCGGGGCTGGCGGGGCGCTGCGGGTTTTGTTCGGCTTGGCCGATGGGCAGGCCACAGACCTGCGCCAAATCCTGGGCCGAGAGCTTGCCAGGGCGCAGGACCACCACCTGTCCGCTTCTCACATCGACCACGGTGCTCTCCAAACCCACCTGACACGGCCCCCCGTCGAGCACGGGCACGCTGCCCTGATAATCGTCCAGGACGTGCTGGGCCGTGGTGGGGCTTGGCAACCCCGAGAGGTTGGCGCTGGGGGCCACCAATGGACCGGCGCGCTCAATGAGCGCCAACGCCAGCCGGTGGGCGGGCATTCGGACCCCCACAGAGCCAAGCCCAGCGGTCACCTCGTCGGGCAAGCCAGGAGCGCGGTCGAGCAAGAGCGTCAACGGCCCTGGCCAGAAGGCATCCATCAACGCCGCTGAAGCGGCGTCAATGCGTGCGGCGATTTGGGGGACGATGGCGTCGCGGCTGTGGACGTGGACGATCAGGGGGTTGTCCGCTGGACGGCCTTTGAGGGCAAAGACGCGGCGCACCGCCTGGGCGTCTGTGGCCAAAGCGCCCAGGCCGTAAACCGTCTCAGTGCCAAAAGCCACCGGCTGGCCCTGGGCCAGATGCTCGGCAGCGCGCTGGAGTTCAACAATGCTCACTGTCTTTCACCGCTGCCCGAGCAGCTCCTGACCTTTGGGCGAGCCCCAGGTACCCAGCGATTCGGGCAGCTCAAGGGGGATTGGTGGCGGGGAGCCGTCGCCGATGAGGACGCGGTAAGCGTAGTAGGAGCCGATGACCTTCTTGGTGTAGGCCACCGTGCGGGGGTAGGTCATCAACTCGACCACCTCGTCGGTGGCCAGCCCGTGGAACTGCTTGAACCAACGCTCGGCCACGCCGGAGCCCGCGTTGTAACCGCCGATGGTCAGCGGCAGATTGTCCACAAAGTAATTCTGGTGCATGCGCAGCAGCGCCATCCCCAGGTGGATGTTGTCGGAGTCGTCCTTGATGTCGCTGGGGCCTTTGCCGCCGTACCATTGGCGGCGGATGGATTTGGCCGTGCCGGGCATCATCTGCATAAGCCCTCGGGCGCCCACGGAGCTTTTGACCGAAGACACAAAGCCCGACTCATGGCGGATGATGGCAAAGGCCAGCGCCGGGTCCATGTTGGCCTCTTTGCCGGCCTTGCGGGCAATCGGCAGCAGGCGCTCGGGGGTTGGGTAGGCCAAACCCCACAGGCGCGCGTTGCCTTCGTAGGGCGCCACGCTGAAGTCGCCGTGGCGTTTGGCCATCCAGAAGCTCTTGGGGATATCGTCGTCGAGCAGGTGGAAGGTCGACAGCAACTCGACCACAGCGCGCGGTGTGCCGCGGAAGTTGAGTTGGGTCCACAGCGCGGCCTTGGCGTCCTCGCGCCGTCCTGTGCGCCACAGCTCCAGACCGCGACGAACGCGGGGATGGGCGGGCACGGTGGAGTCGGCGCCGAGCTGGCGCAGTTTGTCGGTGGTGACCGGCTCGGTCAGGCTTGGCTGGAAGGGCACGGCCTTTTCGGGGTCCACGCCCAGCGCAGCGATCTGGTGGTAGGCCAGCGCCGCGTAGTAGGTCATCGGCCAGCGCTCCATCACAAAGCGGTAGGTGTCGATGGCTTCGTCGTTGCGCTCCAGCTTGGCCAGGCAGCGGCCTTTCCAGTAGGTGGCCTTTAGCTCGTAGCTCAGACCGCTCTTCTCTTTGCGCTTGCCGTGGTTTTGGGTCAGGTGGTCCAGCAAGACCAACGCCCCCTGGGCATCACCGGCCAGCCAGTCGGCCCAGGCGGCCTGCCACAGACCATCGGGCAGGCGCGGGCTGTTGGGGTAGCGCATGACCAGCAAAGACATCGCCTCGCGGGCCTCTTCAAGATGGCCCAGGTAGAGGCGCAGGCGCGCGGCTTCATAAAGGGCCTCGGCCGCCATGCGATCCTTGGGAAACTGCTCGACCAGCTTGGCGTAGGCTTCAATGGCTTCTTCGTCGCGGTCCAGGCGGCGCAAAATACGGCCTCGAACAAAGAGGGTTCGGGCGGCCAGGACGGGGTGCTTGGCCCGGCGCCAGGCGCGGTTGAGGGCGGCCAGCGCCCCCTCGCGGTCGCGCTCCTTGTCCAAACGCACCGCGTCGAGCAAAGCAAGCAGCGCCTTGGCGTCGCGCGCCGAGAGCTTAAAGCGCTTCTCAAAGGCCTCGCGGGCCTCGCGGCGCACCTTGGGCTTGGCCCGCGACACAATCCGCTCCAACCGATCCAGGCGCTCCGAGAGCCCCAGCGGGTTCTCCTTCAGCCCGGCCTTCTCCAACTCGTCCATGGATCGGGCCACGGTGCCGGCCTGGGCGCTGCGCGGATCCTGAAGCCAGACGTCGTAATAGACGGCGGCGGCCTCTTCAAGCCGCCCGGCCTTCTGCAGCAACTTGCCCTCCAGCAAAATCAGGCGCCTCAGGCGGCTCTCGCCCAACGCCTGATGGCGCACAGCCCGCAGCATCTGCACGGCCGTGTCCACGTCGCCGTCGCGGGCCACCTGACGGGCCTCACGCATGACGTAGTTGAGGTAACGCTCGGCGTCCACCACCAAAGAAGGCTTGAGCCTGTCGGGGCGCGACTGCTTGAGCGCCTTGGCGTAGGTCCGGTGGCGCTCGCGCACCTCGCGCTCCATGCCAGGATAACCGGCCTCATCGAGCGCTTTGACCAGCTCGTAGGCCTCCTGGCGCTCCCCATCGCACCAAAGCGCCCCGGCTTTCAAGAAATCAATGGCCTTCTGGCCCTCACAACCCTCGCCACAGCGCTTGCTGGACTTGCGCAGCAGCTTCAGCGCCAGCTTGCAGTCCTTGCGGCGGCCAGTCATGGCCTTGACCGCTGTATGATAGGGGTCGTTGTCGTCAAAGTAGGGCGCAATCGAGACCAACTCAAAGGGGCCATGGTCGTCATTGGCCAACCCGACCTCGCCCCCAAGCTGTTCAAGCGCCATCTGGCAGGCCCGATCGCAGCGCTCATGGGGTCCAGCGGCGGGTCCAGGGCCGTCATCCTCTTCTGCCGGGTCCAGATGACCCAGGTTGGGATGCCAACCATCGGACTCCTCCTGCGCCAGCGCCATCCAAGCGGCGCCCAGCAAGAGGGCAAGTCCAATCAGGAGTCCAAGTACATTTCGCATCATCAACATCTCAGCACAACATCGTCACTCGGCCCTGGGCCATGTCTGGCAATTGGAACCGAGCTGCGGCGAGTTTGATGGTGTCGAGGTCGAGGAAACAAGCACAGACGAACTGGAGGTTCGTCGAGCATTGGTGACGACGAGATCGGCATCATCGAACCGTCGGGCGACGGGACAATTGTCAGACAGGGCCCAATATAGATGTTGAAGACTGCCGCCTCAAGCTCCACCGTGGACCTTGAAAGGCAGCAACACCGCATCGCCCCAATCGATTCCGTCGGAACAACCCCCACAAAACTTGCTCAACGCAGACTGAAAGGACCACACACCACCTGAAACCCTTCCCACCAGGGCCTCATCAACGCCAACCCTTCCCGCTTTTTGCTCAAACGCCCCCAAAAACTTAAAGGGGGATGAAACCGGATCGGGGTCCGCGTCGTACCTGAAGGTAGGCCGTGGATACTGCGCTGGTCTGGCGCAGACCACGGCGCTTTCATCTTCATTGTTGTGTGCGTTTTGGAGCGTTTTGTAACGTCCTGGCCTCTGGCTTGACCAATGGAAGAGGGGCTGGTTGGATGTTTTGACTCTTTTGGTGCGTTCAAAAGGCTCAGCGACCCGTCCCCAAGGGTCACAATGCAAGACTTCTACGGAGTACAAGCGTGTCAGTCGCCACTCAGATCCCCCCATCGCAGCCCCAGAACCAGGGGCCCTTGTTGGACTTCCTTGGTCTGGATGTTCTCTGGCTCCAGTTGACCGGGACGTTGTGCAACATCGCCTGCCGCCACTGCTTCATCACCTGCGGCCCCAAAAACGACTCGCACCCCATGATGGACACCGACGAGGTCATGGCGCTGCTTGAAGAAGGGGCCCAGCGCGGCGTCAAAGAGTACTACTTCACCGGCGGCGAGCCCTTCATGCATCCGGACGTCTTCCCGATCATCGAGAAGACCCTCCAGTATGGACCGCTGACCATCCTCACCAACGGCATCCTCATCACCGATGAGTACGCCGAACGCCTGGCCGAACTTTTCAGAAAGAGCCCCTACAGCCTCGATCTGCGCGTCAGCCTTGACGGCGTCTCTCCCGAGGAAAACGACCCCATCCGAGGCAAGAACACCTTCCAAAAGATCATCGATGGGGCCACGCGCCTGGTCAACCACGGCCTCAACCCCATTTTCGCCGTCACCACCGTCCACACCGACTACAACGAGCCCGAAGGCCGCATGCGCTTCATGGACCTGCTCAAAGAGCGCGGCTTTGATCCGCCCAGGCTCAAGCTCATCCCGCCCTTCAAGATCGGGCGCGAGGAGCGTCGCGGAGGCGGCTACGAAGAAGATGAGATGCTTCAGGAAGGCGACCTGCTTGAGGGCGAGGAGTTCATGCTCCAGTGCGGGTCATGCCGGATGGTGACGGCCAAGGGGGTGTATCCCTGCCCCATCCTCATCGAAGAGGAAGGCGCGCGCATGGGCGACAAGCTCGAAGACGGCATGACCCCGATTCGGCTCAACCACCCGGCTTGTTACACCTGCCACGTCGAAGGTTTCAGTTGCCGCACCTGATCGCATCGCGGATATTCCACCACAGCCCTCCACCGCGGCCAGCGCCCGAAGCGTTGTCCGTCGGTGCATCCAAGCGCACCAGGGCCAGCGCCATCGCCGCGCCGCCCATCAGGAGAACCCCCATGAGCCAGCCCCAGCGCCGCGTGGCCGTTTTTGGCGGCGTCTACAACAACCACCTCTCGCTCCAGGCCGTGCTCGAAGACGCACAGCGCCAGGGCGCCGACGAGATTTACTGCCTGGGCGACATCGGCGGCTTTGGGCCCCACCCCGATCTCTCGGTGGCCATGCTCCGAGACGCGGGCATCCCCACCATGCAGGGCAACTACGACCAGAGCATCGGCCTGGGCCTGGACGACTGCCAGTGCGGCTACACCGATCCGCGCGACAACCACTTTGCCCAGATCAGCTACAACTACACCCTGGCCAAAACCAGCGACGACCACCGCCGCTGGCTGCGCGACCTGCCCCCCAACTTCCGCCTGGAGATGGGAGGCCAGCGCATCCTCATGGCCCACGGCTCGCCCCGGCGCATCAACGAGTTCCTCTGGGCCTCCACCACCCCCGAGCCCTTCATCAAGCGCCTGCTCGATGAAAACCAGGCCGATCTCCTGCTGGTCACCCACACCGGCATCCAGTGGCACCGCCCGCTGGACAACGATCCGGGCCGCGGGCTGGTCAACGTCGGCGCCATCGGCCGCCCCGCCAACGACGGCCGCACCGGGGTCTGGTACGCCATGCTGACCGAGACCGGTCAGGCCGACAACCCCGTGGACGTGGAGCTTCGCTGCGTGGAATACGACCACCAGAAGCTGGCCGCGCAGATGCGCCAGGAAGACCTGCCCGAAGAGTTCGTCGAGACCATCCTCACCGGCTGGTGGACGACCTGCCTGGAGATCATGCCCGCCAAAGAGCGCGCTGGCGGCCGGTTCTAGAAAAATCTTACTCGGCGCCCCTTTGGGGCACCTTCGCATCGCCCCACCACCACACGCGGTGCACGAGAGCGGGGGCATGAGGGGGCGGCAGCCCCCAGTGAGAAGAAAACGGGCCTCTTGAAAAGGCCGACGACCTCGCCAAAGAGGGCTCAGCGCGCATAAAGCGACGCCTTTCGGCATGGACTCTGACACCTGTCGTGTTAAACTTCTGCCCCCAGCACGTCGGAGAGAGGACCACGTGGCGCCAGGGGGCGTCACGGCAGGCCGAACAGAAGGCGCGCAGGAGCCCGAGAGCGCATGTCACAAAACGACCAGAATACAGATCCCCTCATGGACGACGGCGACGATTGGATGCCGGAGTTGACCGCCGAAGGCCACGATCCTGACTTTGATCAGCTCGACGCCAACATCAACTGGGGCCGCCCCGCATTGATGCTGGCCGTCATCGCCTTCGCCGTCTACCTCGGCACCCAGTTTACGACCGAGATCAGCTACTTCTTCAGCTCATCCGAGCCCATTGAACTCGGCGAGGTGACGGAGTTCCCAGAGCGCACCCGCGCCAACCCGGACAACCCGCCCGAGGTCCCCAACAACCGCTACGTCAGCCTCAGCGGCATCCCCACAAGGCCGTCCATCTCGTGCAACCCGCCCACGCGCTACTTCAAGCTCATCGGCGCACACGTTTACGTCGAAAAACGCATCGACGACAAACTCTCGACCATGATGTGCAAGGCCGGCAAGTCCGAGCGCAACCCGCGCGAGGGCGACGACCCGATCTTCTTTGAAGGCGCGGGCCGGGCGGTGTCTTTTGCGGCCATGAGCAAGAACTACAGCAACCTCAAGGGCTTCTACGAGCGCAACTACGGCGAACTCTTTTGCTCATCGATGACCGAGGCCAAGCGCGAGGCCCGGGTCAAGCTCCTGCGCGACATGCTGCGCGAAAAGCACAAGCTCGACCACGGCAGCTACCCCGACGACGACACCCTGGAGAAGCTCCTGGCCGGCGAGACCGTCTGCTACAACGCCTACTTCATCCAGGCCGGACAGGCCCCCGGCGATTATTGGCACTACCTGCTGATCTACATCGTCCTGGGGCTCATCATCCTGTGGAACATCTCCACCATCGTCCGCTGGGCTCGCCGTTACCTGCTCTGATACCAAATCCCCCCAAAGACCACCGTCCCCGTTCTGATCGGCCAGCATCCTTGTATACCCGGTTCAGATGTGGTTGGCTGATCCCCAGCCCACTACGACCCAGAGTTCATTCGTGACACTGTCCGTGAACTCGTCGCACACCGGACATGGACATGGCGCCACCACAAAACCCCGCCCAAGCCCCCATCAAAGACACGCTGGAACCCGAGCGCGCGCTCGAACTCAGTGAACTCTTTAAGTCTTTGGGAGATCCCACCCGAGTGCGCATCCTGGGCGCCCTCTCGCTGCACGAGCGCAGGGTGGGTGAGCTGGCCAAGGAGCTGGAGGTGAGCCAATCGGCGCTCTCACACCAACTGCGCATCTTGCGGGCGCAGCGGATCGTCACCTTCCGCAAAGAAGGCAAGAGCGCCTACTACCGACTCATGAATGACTCTGTGATGGCGGTGGTTCGAGCAGGACTGGCGCACTGCGACCGCTGAAAGGCCGTCAGACACACCTCACGCGCCGACACAGACGCTTAGCGCCGCCTTCTGCGACGCCACAGCGCCACCAAACCCATCAACAACATCCCCCACAAACCAGCGTCGGCCGCTTTGGGAATTGTCGCCACCGCACAACCACCGCCCGACGCGGCCACCGCCTGATCGTCCTGGTTGGCGCCGCCATCGCCAGGATCATTGTTGGGTGTGTCGTTGTTGCCGTCGTTGTTGACGTCGTTGTTGCCAGGGTCATTGTTGCCCGGATCATTGTTCCCAGGGTCATTGTTGACCGGATCAGGCTCGCGGAAGCACCCCGACACGTCCAACTCGCACACGTCGTTGCAAGTCAACTCACCGCCATCAAAGCCCAAGATCTCACAGGTCGCGTCGCCCAACTCAGGGCCATCGCACGCCTCGCCGTTGCGGCGGCGCCCATCGCCGCAAACGTTGCCGGGATCTTCCTGACAGGCGCCCTCGTCAAAGGTGCAGCCAGGCGAGCAGGCCAGCGCGCCGCTAAGGAAGCCGCGCGACTCACAGGTCTCCCCGCCCAGATCGGCGCCGTCGCACTGCTCGTCGGCTTCCAACGCGTCGTTGCCGCACACCGTGCACCCGGTCGTGTCCAGCCCGCACTGGTTGTTGCAGTTCAACTGACCGCCATCAAAGCCCTCTGAGACACAGGTGGCGCCGCCAAGATCGTCGCCGTCGCAGACTTCATCGCCGTTGATGGTATTGTCGCCGCACGCTGTGCATCCGGTCGTGTCCAGGCGGCACTGGTCGTTGCAGACCACCTGACCGGCGTCAAAACCAGCGCCCTGGCAGGACGCGTCGCCCAGGTTGTCGCCGTCGCACTCTTCCCCACGGTCCAGCACTCCGTTGCCGCACGCGTCTGGGTCAATGGGAAAGTCGTTGGGGTCGCCCGGATTGGTGATGACGTCGCCGATGGGCTGCTCGTCGCCCGTGCGCCACAACCCCATCGGGTCGCCAAGCTCTTCGCCGTTGGTGAAGCCGTCGTTGTCCGAGTCGAGGTTGTAGAGGACCGACCAGTCGGCGTCCTGGCCATTGAGCAGCTGCTCCACGTCGGCCCCAAAGCCGTTGCGGGAGCCACCATCGCTGACATGACAGGATCGGCAGACCCAGTTGTTGTTGGGGATTTGATCCACGCGGAAGTTCCGCGCTTGCGCCGAGGCGCACACCAGAACCGACAGACCAGCAAGCCCCCACACCGAAGCGCGCATCACAAGCATCATCCAAAAGCCCTCCAAGCAACCACATTGACCCAGGGTCTGCCAGCCGCCGCGTCCTTCAATCCATCCCAGCGACCCACTTTGAGCCAAGCCGCTGTGTGATTTGGCATCACAGCACACCCACCGCACCACAATTGAGGCAATTCGCCCCCACAAGAAAAGCAAAAGCGCGCCTTCTCTACAAGAAGGCGCGCTATTAAGACACACAGATTGGCCTCACCGAGATCAGCACCACCCAAAGCATGGTCGCGCTGAACCGATGGGGCCGGTGATGCCGCATTTGCCCAACGGGGGTTGGGTGAAGCGGGCATCAAAGGACGCGCTCAGGCGTCGCGACGCAGGCGCAGGCCGACAAGGCCAAGCAGCAGCAGCAGGACACCGCCGGTGGAGTTCTGACCGGGGGCCGTGGTGCAGCCATCGTCGCCGCCGTCGTCGCTGCCGTCATCGCCACCGTCGCCGGTGTCGTTGTTGGGCGCATCGTTGTTGGCGTCGTTGTTGCCGTCATTGTTGCCGTCGTTGTTGCCATCGTTGTTGGGCGCGTTGTTGCCGTCGTTGTTGGGCGCGTTGTTGGGCGCGTCGCCGCACTCCTGGGTGGAGCCTTCGTCACCGGGGGAGGTGACGGTGCCATCGGGATCGGGATCGCCGATGGCCCAGGCGCCGTCGGGGTCGCCCAGCTCCTGGCCGTTGGTGCAGCCGTCGCCGTCAGAGTCGAGGTTGAAGATTTGATCCCACTGCACGACACCAGCGGCGCCGGGCTCGGTCAGGGTGTTTTCGACGTCCTGGCCAAAGGCATTGCGGGGGCCAGCGCCGCCGTCAGCGTGGCACAGGCCGCAGCTGAACATGGCGCCGTTGGGGGTTTGGGAGACGCGGCCGGGGCGAGCGTCGGCGGGAGAGGCAAAGGCAAGAGAGAGGCCGAAGGTGGCCAGGGCCACCAGCGCCAGGTTCTTGGAGGTCATCGGTGTGTACTCCTTGTGGATGTGTTTGTGTTGGTTCTGACTTGAGTTGAAAAAACAGACGCCCTCTTTGCGGTCTCCCGTTGCACATGCGCAGCGGAATCTACCCGAGGGCAATCATAGGGACCTGGGTCCATGAAGGGAAATATTGGATTCGATCCCGTGGTGACGGTTTCAGGAGCGACGGCGGCGCAAGAAGAAGGCGCCGAGCGCCATGAGCATCACGCCAAGGACATTGCTGGGCTGGCCGGGGGCCGTGCTGCAGCCGTCGTCGCCGCCATCATCATCGTTGCCGTTTTCGCCGCCATCGCCGGGGTCGTTGTTGGCGTCGTTGTTCCCGTCATTGTTGACGTCGTTGTTGACGTCATTGTTGTCGTCGTTGTTGACGGGATCAGGGTCATTGTTGCCCGGATCGTTGTTGACGGGGTCGGGGTCGTTGTTGCCCGGATCGTTGTTGACCGGATCGGGGTCATTGTTGCCAGGGTCGTTGTTGACGGGGTCGGGATCGTTGTTGACCGGATCGTCGCCGCAACCTTCCTGGCTTGAACCGGGATCACTGGGGTTGGAGACGGTGCCATCGGGATCGGGATCGCCGATGGTCCAGGCGCCGTCGGGGTCGCCCAACTCCTGGCCGTTGGTGCAGCCGTCGCCGTCGGAGTCGAGGCTGAAGATCAGGTCCCACTGGACCTGACCGGCGGCGCCGGGCTCGGTCAGGTTGGCCTGCACATCCTGTCCAAAGGCGTTGCGAGGGCCAGCGCCGCCATCGGCGTGGCACAAGCCGCAACTGAACATGGCACCGTTGGGCGTCTGAGACACGCGACCGGGCCGGG
The DNA here is from genome assembly GCA_937123825.1 of uncultured Pseudomonadota bacterium. Lineage (GTDB taxonomy): Bacteria > Myxococcota_A > Bradymonadia > Bradymonadales > CAKZKQ01. The sequence goes on along the minus strand of CAKZKQ010000469.1, from coordinate 6,455 downwards.
CCTCAGCGTCTGTCGGCATCAGCGACGCCACCAAAAGCACCGCCAACGGCGCCATCCACATCTTTTTCATGGTCCTTCCCCATCACTGTCGTTCTTTTCAGGTTTGTTGTGACGCGTTGGGCCAAAACGGCATGCTTATGGGTTGAGTCGCCGCTTTGCTCCGTATCCCAGAACCCGCGTGGTCACATATCACGGGATTTTATGGTTAGATCCTCAAGTGTCAACCACAACGCACGGGCTTGCACCAGCACGCCACAGGTGGCATTGATGACCGCGAGCAAAGAACCCTCTTGGTTGGCCCTCGGCCATCTGAGATCGAGCCTGACTGTTCAAGCATGTCTTCGTCCCAGACAAAGTGGATTTCGGCTCTTGAAATCCACGCTCACGGCGGCGCCAGCAGCGGCCAGCAATGGTCAAAACCAGCGCCGCGCGTCGTCCAGGGACAACGGCGAGCCCGGGCCGCTGGTCCGCGTTGAGCCAGCATCATACCCAAAGGAGAAGACCTTGGAGTCGACCACACAAAATATTTCCAACGACCTTCCAGGCTACATCGTGGTCGAAGGGGTGATCGGTGTGGGCAAAACAACGCTGGTCAACCGCTTGAGCCAACGCCTGGCTGCGCGCACCGTGTTGGAAGTCTTTGAGGAGAACCCTTTCCTGGCCAATTTCTACAATGACCGGGATCGCTTCGCCTTTCAGACCGAGATGTTTTTTCTCCTCAGCCGCTACCGCCAGCAAGAGAACTTCGCCCAGGAAGATCTCTTTGCGCGGTTTTCCATCAGCGACTACCTCTTTGCCAAATGCCGGATCTTTGCAGGGCTGACGCTGAGCCAACACGAGTTTGCCCTCTTTGAGCGCGTCTACAGCATCCTCAACGCCAACGTCCCCCAACCCGACCTGGTCATCTACCTCCACGCCCCTGTGGACGTCTTGATGGAGCGCATCTCCAAGCGCGGCCGCCAATATGAGCAGCACATGGACCGCGACTACATCAGCCGCCTGGTGGGCATCTACACGGACGTCTTTGCCAATTACGCCGACACGCCGCTGATGACCATCGACACCACCGACGTCAACTTCACCAACGACGAACGCGCGCTCGACGCCCTCCTGGAACAGCTGCCCCAGGTCGCCAAGCAAGGCCGCTCGACCTTTGTGATGCCGCAGCCCTGATGCTGCCCGGGCAACGCCCACCACTCAAACGCCAGCACAACAAAGTGTGACAAAAGTTGAGCGCACGACGCCACCAACGCCACGTGGCGCTCTTTGGACACGTGTGTTGGGAGTCACTGTTGGCTGCAGGTCATGCCTGATACCAAATTGCAGACGTCCGACTCACTTTGGTCTGCACTTTGGGATCAGATCGAGCCAAGCATGGGTTCAATCGTCTTTGGACTTGTTGAAGCTCGGCAGCGGCGGCGCGGATGGTGTGGGCGGCGCGCTGGTGATGGCCGAGCTGATGCGGTTGCCGCTGTGGTGGCGGCGGCGCGGGGGCGCTTCGGGCTTTGAGGGGGTGTTGACCCCTTCAACCTTGAGGCCTGGCAGCGTGATCTCTTCGCCCGTGATCCGCTCCATGTTCTGAATCGTCTCCATCAACTCTTCAGACTGGTCCAGCGTCGCGGGCATCAGCGCGTTCAAGTTGGGCGGCGTCAGCGCCTCCCCCGAGATCGCCTCCAGGTCGATCTCCTGGGTCACCAACGAGGGCGGCACGCGGGTGCTGCCCGTGGGCTCATTTTCAAAGCGGCGCGGCAGCGCAGGCACAGCGGCGCTCAGCGGCAGCGGGGCTTCTCTAAGGCGCCCTGAGAGCGTCTGAATGAAGTTCCACAGCAGCTTGACGGCCATGGTCGGGTCTTTGCGCAGCAACTCGTAGAACTCGCTGCGGCGGATGGTCAACATCGTCCCAGCGCTCAGCGAGCGCACGGTGGCGCTGCGGGGGCCGTCGTCGATCAACGCCATCTCACCAAAGTGGCGTCCGGGGCCAAGGCGAGCAATCTCCTGACCGGAGCGCTCCACCAGGAACTTTCCGCGCATGATGATGAAGAGCTCATCGCCGTCTTCGCCTTCGCGGATCAACACCTCTTTGGCGTCCACGATGCGCTTCTGGGTGACATTGACGATCCGCACCAGCTCTTTGTAACTGAGGTAGTGAAAGAGCGGGATGTTGCGGATCGTCTCCATCGTCAACTGGACATCTTCTGTCTCGATGTCCTCGCCCTTCTCGCTCAGCCCCACCAAGACGACCGTGATGTTGTCCTTGCCACCGCACTCGTTGGCAAAACCAATCAACTCTCCGGTGATCTGCTTGAGTTCTTCCTGGGTGGGGGGCGACGACGGGTCGCGCGGGGCCACGTAGCGGCTGATGGTCTCCAGCTCAAGGTAGCCGCTGAGTCCGTCTGAGCAGAGCATGAAGCGGTCGCCGGGCAGCGTGTCGAAGTCCAGCGTGTCGACCTCGACCGACTCGTAGACGCCCACGGCGCGCGTGATGGCGTTCTTGTACTTGGCGTCCACCGCGTCGGCCTCTTGCAGGCGTCCGCGCCGCATCATCTCGTTGATGAGCGTGTGGTCCTCGGTCAACTGGTGGACCTGACCTTTGCGGTAGAGGTAGATGCGGCTGTCGCCCACATGGGCGATGAAGCAGCGCCGCTTGGCGACCACCATCAAGCTGCACGTGGTGCCCATGCCCCGGCGCTCGGGGTTTTCCTGGGCCATGTCGAAGATCCGCGTGCAGGCCTCCTGAATGGCGTACTCAAGCACCCGCAACATGTCCTGGCGCAGCGCCGGATCGTTGTTGTCCACGGCGCAGCGCTCAAAGACGTCGCGGTTGTTGGCCACCACGTCTCGGATGGCGCGCACGGCCACCGCGCTGGCAACCTCTCCAGCCGCGTGCCCTCCCATGCCATCGCAGACGATGAAGAGGTTCAGTCGCTTATCGACAAGGAAATTGTCTTCGTTGTGATCCCGAGACTTGCCAACATCCGTGGCGGCCCAGAACTGGACGTCCATGCTCGCTCCCACACTGAGGGCTGTCAGACTAAAGCCTCACATTTCTAACACGCGCCAGACCACACCACAACAGACCTGGGCGACGCCGCCTCAATCAATGAACTTGCCAATGCGCTCCCAGCGCACACCGGTTGAATCCGAAGAGAACCAGATGAACATCGCCTTGCCCTTGATGTTGGACATCGGCACCTGGCCCCAACAGCGACTGTCCGAGGAGTTGTCCCGGTTGTCGCCCATGACCAACACGTGGCCATCGCGCACCACCACCTCTTTGTCGGTGGCGAAGTTGGCGTCGCGGCCGTAGTGCTGGGTTGTGTAGACGTGCTCACCGGACGTCTCCACCTGACGGGTCAAGAACGGATAACCGTGCCTGTCCGACGGCTCGCGATCAATGGCCTTGGTCTTGATCGCCTCGCCATTGATGTAGATCTTGTTGTTGACCATCTTGATCTTGTCGCCAGGCAAACCCACCACGCGCTTGATGTAGTCCTTCTCCTCGCGCAAGCTGGCCGGATCCACGCACCCTCGCTGGTGCGGCGGCAACGTCTCAATGTGCTCGCGCGCCTCTTTGCGCGGAAACACAAACACCACCACGTCCCCACGATCCGGGGTCGCAAAGTCGATCAATCGTGTGGTCGTAAACGGAATCCGAACCCCGTAAGAGCCCTTGTTCACAAAGAGCCGGTCCCCTTCCTGGAGCGTGGGCACCATGCTGGCGCTGGGGATGATGAAGGCCTCCACCACAAAAGCCCGCAGCAAGAGCGCAAACACCACCGCAAGACCGATCGACTCGGCGTACTCGCGGGCGACGCTCTTGCGCAAATGGCCCATCCGGGCATCGACGTCGTTGTCGAGCTTGCGCAGCGCCTCCGAGAGCGCCTGCTCATCATCTCCGCCCAACGCCTCGTCCGTCGCGGCCAACGCCGCCTTCAACGACGCCACCGACTCTTCACTCAGGCGCCGCTCATGCTTGCTGAGCATCTTGCGCACCTGCTTGACGAAACGTTGCCCGTCTCGCCGCAGTCTCTTCAGCTCTCTGGTCGCCAAAACACCCGATCCATCATGCTGCGGGCCCCACAAACGCCGCTTCTGGACGCCCGTGGCCAACCCCGGGGACTTCCCGACGCCAGACGCCAGGAAAAGCACATCACACAACACCGTACATGTCGCGCAAAACGACGCACAAGCGGCAATAAAAGCCCCACAGCGTCGTCTTCGTCAACCCCGCACGGCATTTGTTTATTCGTCAACCTGAAGCACCGCCAGGAACGCCTCCTGCGGGATCTCCACATTGCCGACCTGCTTCATGCGCCGCTTGCCCGCCTTCTGCTTCTCAAGCAGCTTGCGCTTGCGGCTGATGTCACCGCCGTAACACTTGGCCGTCACGTTCTTGCGCAGCGCCTTGACCGTCTCGCGCGCAATCACCCTCGAACCAATCGAGGCCTGCAACGCCACCTCAAACATCTGCCGCGGGATGATCCCCTTCAGACGCTTGACCAGATCCTTGCCCCGATAATACGCCTGATCCCGGTGCGTGATGACGCTCAGCGCATCCACCCGCTCCTTGTTCACCAACACGTCGAGCTTGACCAGGTTCCCGCTCTGGTAACCAATCGGGTGGTAATCGAGCGTCGCATAACCCCGCGTCCCACTCTTGAGACGATCAAAGAAGTCAAAGACGACCTCCGCAAAGGGCAGCTCGTAGGTAATCAGCACGCGCTTCTCACCAATGTACTGCAACCCCTTCTGGATCCCCCGGCGCTCCTGACACAGCTTCATCACCGCGCCAACATACTCTTTGGGCGCGTGCACCGTCGCCTCGACGTACGGCTCCAGGAAATCGTCGATCTCCTGCACTTCGGGCAACTTCGACGGGTTGTCCACCGCCACCCGCGTCCCGTCCTTCTTGAGCACCTCGTAGATGACCGTCGGCGCCGTCGTGATCAAATCCAGGCCGTACTCGCGCTCCAAACGCTCCTGGATGATCTCCATGTGCAAGAGCCCCAGGAAACCACACCGGAACCCAAAGCCCAGCGCCGCACTCGTCTCGGGCTCAAACGAAAAGGCCGCGTCGTTGAGCCGCAGCTTCTCCAACGCGTCGCGCAAATCCCCGTACGCCGTGTGCTCCATTGGGAAAAGCCCCGCGAAGACCATCGGCTTGATCTCCTGGAAACCATCGAGCGGCTCCTCCGCCCCCCCCTTGGCCAGCGTCACCGTGTCCCCAATCCGGGTCTGGCGCACCTCCTTGATCCCCGTGATCAAAAAGCCGACCTCGCCGGCACGCAAGACATCCACAGGCGTCGCAGCCGGGGTAAAGTACCCCACCTCCTGCACCTCGGTCACCGCGTCCGTCGCCATCAGGCGCACCTTGTCGCCCTTGCGCAGCTCGCCCGACACCACCCGAATGAGCGAAATCACCCCCCGGTACGTGTCAAACCAGGAATCAAAGATCAGCGCCTGCAGCGGCTGGTCTGCCTCGATCTTCGGCGGCGGCACCAACTCCACCACCGCCTGAAGCACGTCCTCGACCCCCACGCCCGTCTTGGCGCTGCACAGCACCGCCTCGTCCGCAGGCAACCCCACGACCTCTTCGATCTCTTCTTTGATCTCGTCGGGCCGCGCCGCCGGCAAATCGATCTTGTTCAAGACCGGCACGATCTCCAGGTCGTTGTCGATCGCCACGTAAACGTTGGCCAAGGTCTGCGCCTCAACCCCCTGCGCCGCGTCCACCACCAGGATGGCCCCCTCACAGGCCGCCAAAGAGCGCGACACCTCATAGTGAAAGTCCACGTGCCCCGGCGTATCGATCAAATTCAAGATGTACGTCAGCCCATCGCGCGCCTCATACAACAAGCGCACCGACTGCGCCTTGATCGTAATGCCGCGCTCGCGCTCCAGATCCATCGAATCCAGGTACTGATCCTTGGCCTCGCGATCACTCACCGCCCGCGTCAGCTCCAAAATGCGGTCCGCCAACGTCGACTTGCCGTGGTCAATGTGCGCGATGATCGAAAAATTGCGGATCCGCTCCTGCGGGATCACCTTGGATTTCTTCATGGGGTTTGATTCAAAGCAGAAATGTCAGGGACGCAAAGCCCCTCTAAGGTACGATTGCAGCCCGAGCGCATCCAAGCGCCCACACACACCACAATCACGGACAAACTGTCGTCCACCAGGCCACCGCCTGAACGCGTTGACTCCCCCCCAGGATACCCTCCCGAAAAAAACCCAACAGCCGCCAGAACCTAACGAGCACACCATTGGCAGTCAAGCGGGCGCTTGACTGCGGTTCGGTCGCGGCGCTGCGCTTGCTTCCTTTTGGTGCGGTCGCGGCGCTGCGCTTGCTTCCTGGTGGTTCGGTCGCTCGCGTTGCTCGCTTCCTTGTGGTTCGTTCGCTTCGCTCACTTATGGCATTTGTGATGGGTTGGGTTCTTGGCTTCGCCGGTACGAGC
>CAKZKQ010000468.1 GCA_937123825.1 uncultured Pseudomonadota bacterium | reverse complement strand
GGTCTTTGCGGGGCTGTTGGGACCGTCCGCAATGCATCGATAACATCAAATCTTAGTCAAAGAGGACCATCAACTCAAAGCTGACGCCTTCAGCACCGACGGCGGGTGAGAGGCGCAGGTCTCCAGCGCGCGGAGGTGGGTCTGGGGCCAGCACGTTTTTGTTGCTGGGGCGTTCGAGGAAGTAGAATCCCAGTGCTCCCAACGCCAGTACGCCGCCCCCTACAAAAAGCCCGGTGCGCAGCGAGCTGAGGTCTTCTGCATCACCGCGCAGAGCGTGGATTTCGTTGGAGGCTCGGCAGGCGCTGTTGGCGATGCACTTGGCCAGCTCGTCCTCTTTACCGGACGTCATCCAGGCGGCCACACCGCCGCCGACCAGCACGCTCGTGGCCAAGGTGCTGAAGGTCCAGGTCAAGGGATAGCTGCCTTCGTCGCCGACCCACTCCACGTACTCATCGACTGAGCGATAGATGTTGTCCTGGCTGGCAAAAGACACTGGGGCCGACGCCGTGGGTTTCTGTAAATGAAGGGCGTGGACTGACTTGTCGATGTCCCAGGCGCTGGCGTCATCCACCAAGAGCCTCACCGAGCACGTCCGCGCCTCTGTGACCACGTTGATCCGGTCCAACTGCAAAATCCGTCGTCCATTTGGATCTTCAAAGACCCCGGCAAGCACGACGTCGCTGACCTTTAAAGCGCGTCCAAGGGCGCTGGCAAACCGAGCGGCGTCCGCCACGGACTCGGGACCTTGAGGGAGGCTCAAAGCGACCCCGGCGCTGGTGACCAACAAACGCTGGGTCAAATCCACATCCAGGGCCACCGTCTGATGGCCTTCGGTCACCACGCGCCGTGGCGGAGACATCGCCCCCAACTGACCACAGCAGACCCCAACGTGGTAAGCCGCACCGCGAGCCACGGCCACACCGCCGCCGCGTCCGTCTCCATAATCAAGTCCGTTGACAAAAAGCCTGCACCCGTCGCCCGAAACCTGGCGCATGTCAAAAGTCAGGCTGGCGCCTTGCTCCACCAGGGTTTGTTGAGCCACCGAGAAGGCCTCAACCACATCGGGAGGCCACTGCTGGGTGTCCACCACCGCCGTCGGAAAGCGCCGCGCCGCCGCCACCATAACTGCGCCCAGCCTGGCTTGTTTGGGGTCCTCGGCCGCCAACCCCTGCCACAACAAGAGGTGGGCGTTTAGGAGCATGGTGGCGTGGGCCGGCGAGCTGGCGATGGACGGCAGCATCTCATCGGCGTCTTTGAGCAGACTCTCCAGCGCGTTGATGCTGGTCTCGGGCCCTTCCAGCAGGAATCGCTCCTGGGCTTTGGGCACCGTCTCCTCAATCCGCCCCAAAACCTCTCGACTGGGCCTCAAAGTCCACGTGCGCCTGGCCTCTTCAGTGGTCTGCTGGGCGTCCCAGACCCGGCCACTCCAAAGCCGCTCCATCGAGCGCCCCAACTCCTCCACCCGAGGCGTCACCAACGGCTGACTCTTGCCCCCCGACGGCATGTACTCCACCGCCACCAACGCTGCTCGCCCCCCATCATTGGCCAACGCCGCCGAAGAGGACCACACAACCCACAATACCGCGCTCAGACAAACCAAAAGGCGCCACACCACACCCTCATAGACTGTCCGCACGGAAGCTCTCCCAAAGCACAAGCGTCGACGCATCTGCTCCCCGTCTCCAATCCTTATTGTCATTGACACACCTCACTCAGGATAGAGTCATTTCAACTGCACTTCAACGCTCGCCCCACCCAACACCAAAGGGTTATCGGGCTCGCCCTGTCTCAGTTGCGGAAAATCGTCATAAACCTCTTGGGTGTGTTCGGAGCGCAGTTGAGTTGCACGGGACTTACAAGTCGGGCTGTTGCCCTGTCTTACACCGATCTGCGACTGTTTGAGGGATGTTAAAAGGCTTGGTTACGTAGCACATGTTTTTACATAATGACTAGAGGGATCCACACTTGGGTAATGCGTGTAAGATACTGAGAGGGCTTTCCATGAGGTGTGTTGCGGCATGAGCAAAGGTCTGCACTAAACCAGGAGCTACTGTAGATGTCTGAGATGTTCTGGATGTCTGAGATTTACATGGTCAAGCAGGTAAGCAGCCTCGAAGCTCATAGCCTTTTACTTTGGATTTGCCACCGATAGAAGCCGTAAAGGCCGATATCCATCATCCAGCGGTGATGGTCGAGTGCATAGGAGTGGCTGACGCTTGCCTATTAACTTGACTTACCATGGATGTTTGGGATGTTTAGGGTGTTCCGAATGTTTGAGATGTTCTAGACATTCGAAATGTCTCAGATGTCCAGGATGTTTGAGATGTCCTGAATGTCTAAGACGTCTGAGATGTTCACGGGGCTCGATGCGTAATACGCGCTAAGCAGCCAAGGTGGCTGTTTTGGAAGAGCGCCCGGTAGTCAGCAAGGAGGCTTTAAGATGATCATCGCCATTGGCGGGCAGAAAGGTGGTACCGGCAAAACGACCACGACGGTCGCGCTGGCCGACGCATGGCATAAGGCCGGTAAATCAGTGCTTCTCATTGATGCAGATCCGCAGCGCTCAGCGATGACCTGGGGCGATGTACGGGCTGAAGTTGGCCTGGATAGCCCTTCCATCATCGCGATGGGCGAGGCAATGCATAAGCGCGACCAGCTGCCGCGGCTCGCGCACGGCTTTGACGTGGTGCTCATCGATTGTCCGCCGCGCTTTGGGAAAATTCTACGTTCTGCGATGATGGTCGCAGACCTCGTCGTGATGCCCTGTGGTCCTTCAGACGTCGACGCGTGGGCGTTGGCCGAGACGCTCGACCTGGTCGAAGAGGCCCAGACCCTGCGCGAAGATCTGCGCAGCGCCGTGCTCATTACCCGCAAAGTCCCCCGCACCACCATCGGCCGCACCGCCCGCGAGCTGCTCGCCGAAGGAGGACACCCGGTCCTGAAGACTGAGCTTGGTTACCGCGTCGCCTATCAGAAATGCATGGGTTATGGGCAAGGGCCAGCGACTTTTGATCAAAGCGGTAAGGCAGCGCGTGAAACTCACAAGCTCATCGCCGAGCTTGAGCTGCTAATGAACGAAGAGGAGGCCACTCATGTCGCGTAACTCGAAAAACCCTCCTGGCCGCGGCATACGCCGCCCCAAGCGGAAAGCTCAAGACCCAGAAGCACTGCAACGATTTGTGGATGAGGGTGACGCACGCGCAGCGCTGCCAACTGCAACGAACATTCAAGACATCTCGAACATTCGAAACATTCAAGACGTTCAGAATGTTTCAGATGTCCGAGATGTTCGGGGTGTCCAAGATGTCCAACCTCTTCCGAAAGAGGCAAAGACATCACCGAGCCTTTCTGAGAAGGCGAGTTATGTTGAGCGCGCCGATGGGCGCACGCTCAAGCGCACCACTGTTTATCTCAAACCCGACGTCCACCAGCGCCTCAAAGTCGCTGCACGTGTCAGCGGTCAGGATGGCAGCGCCATCATCAACACCCTCCTTGAGTCTCACCTTGAAGCCATCATCTCCGATGCGCTCCAGAGCCTCTCTCGTTAGGTTCGACCGAACCGAAGTGGCCAATAGGCGTCTTTCTGCTATGGGGTGGAGAGCACAGAAAGAACAGCGGTCCATCTACTTAAAGATGCCACGACCCAGGCCGTTTCCAATCACGCCGCCACCCAGTCTGTCCAAGGAGGCATTACAACAGCAGGTTCAGCACTGCACGCCGTCACAAGCAAGGAGTAAGAGCAACGTTTTTACCTGATGTTGCTAGAACGGGACGCTTGTAAGTAGACGCCTTCCTAGACCCCATCTACGTCGTCTGTAACGGAGTTGGATCGGTGTCAATCTAAACGCGCTTCGTTCTAAGGGCTGACCGCAAGTCGTAGCCAAAACGGTCGTATAGAATGATGGGAACATGTGCATCGTTGATCCCTTCTATGCACTCAAAGCCACTGTTGTCATAGATTTCCAGCCGATCCCCGCGTAGAAACAAGAATTGACTTCCCACAACGAGCGAAAAGCGGAGACTGTTGCTGAATGGGTACACAACGCCTGAGTTGAAACGCCCAGCGATGTCGGCTCTTATCTCGGACTCTGATCTACCAACGACATCAATCTCTAGCTGAAGGCGCTCCTTACCCTGCCTTTCGTGGTGCACGGACACTCGTCCTTCTGAAATTTCAGTCCAAAACTTCATCCCAAAACAGCGGTAAGAGATTTCGTGATCAGTTGGATACAGTTTGATCGACGGCCACCCATTGCCAATGTCAGCGAAGAATTGCTGGGCTCCAATTTGAACTCGCGCAAGACGGTGGATTTCCCGCCCACCGATAAAGCCGGAGTGCAGTGAGATGTCGAACCCTGCTTGAATGCCTGCCGCGATGAAGCTCAACGTCTTGTCTGAGCATGTGCCACCTGGCACAACCGACTCAAGAAGAGGTCCATAGATGAGGGGCAGGTTATGGAACGGCTCAGTCTGGAAGTGCTCAAGCATGAGTGCCTCAACCGCTTGCACCGATTCGGTCACCCAGTTTGCATTGCTCATCGGTGAGTTTCTCCACGGCGGTCAATAACGGTGTCAAAGACAGGGTACGAGTGGAAATATGGATCTGAACTGTTGTGGGAAAAGAGTTCACCCCACAGCAGCCGCAGTTCTTCACGCTCGCTCCTGTTGTTGCGACGGAGATACTGAACGACTTGGCTCCGGATGCCACTGCCAACGTCGAACGAAGTCTTTCGACGGTGGATGATTTCGTGGGGCAGCGTCTTCTCGAAGCAACGTCTCAGCGTTACTTTGTTCTCGCCATTGTCGTAGAGTTCGTGGAAATCCAGATCATCGCTGATGGCGCGGACAGAACGATCAAGAAATGGGCATCGAGGCTCTATGCTGTGGGCCATGCAACTCATGTCGAGGCGCCGAAGTTCGGTAAATTGCATGTCGTCGATGAGTTGCTCACGCACTTGTCGCCATGGATCCTGCTCGCTGAAGGAGTGGTAACCACCAAAGAGTTCGTCAGCGCCTTCACCCGTCAGGACGACCTTGATGCCAGCGCTGCGTGCAGCCTGCGCGAGAAGGTAAGTCGCGAGGCCGTTGCTGATGATGGATGGGTTGAAGCTCTCGGTCGCGTATACAACAGCCCGCACGAGTGCGGGGATACTCGTGCTCTGAGGGAGCGGCACCACTCGTAGATCAACGAGTTCAAGGGCAGCAACTACAGCTTCGACGGCTCGACGGTCCGGGCCCTCTTCATCTCCTAAGGTGAAGTACGTGACATCGTCGCGGAGACGCGACGCGAAGGCTGCTACCAAAGAACTGTCCAATCCCCCGCTCAGGAACACTCCCACAGGTTGTTCCTCGCTTGGCATCCGCTTACGCACGGCCTGCGCAAACGTCATTGTTAAGTCTTGCTCATGATTGACCGGGCGGTGGACTGCGACCTGTACAACCTCGCCGGTGTCTATGTTCACTTTGGTGACGCCGCGTGGGAGGGGTTCAAACCAATCGATCTCTTTGATTGCCTTAAGTTCGCTTGTGATGAACAACTCTGTCGAGGCTCTTCCGACGAAGAGCGGCTTCTTTCCCATGTGATCACGAAGACAAAGAACCTCTCGCGTGTTGGGTCGGAACGCGACTGCAGAGTAAAAACCGTCGAGTTCATCGATGACACGTGGACCACTGCGCATAAGCAGTGGCAAGACAACGTTGGTATCGCAGTCAGACAGTGGCAGGTTGTGGGTGCGCTTCAAGTCCAGATGGTTGTATATTTCGCCGTTGACGGCCCCGACCAGGTCACCAAACACGTGCGGTTGATATCCGCCCTTCCCCTCATCATTGATAGCCAGTCGGGCAAACCCCAGCGCCACATCGCCGTTGCACCATATGCCGAGATCATCAGGTCCTCGATGGCGCAGCTTACTCAGGCACTTGGGCAAAACGAAGGCCGCTTTAGGGCCAAAGAGCATGACAATCCCACACACGTCGAATCCCTCAATTCAAGCCCTGCTTATCCTCTACAAAATGTTGTATCTCGGCTCGAATCTGCATCAGGAGATGACCGAGCCGGTTTTTCCCTGTCCCATCCCCGCCGTCTCCCCAGTAGGTGTCGTTCTGTGTATGCTCCACCAAGATTCGATCGCCAGAGCTTAACAACAGGTCAGCCAAGTCAGGGTGCTGGCTGAATTTCGCCCGCAGTCCCTCCAACATCACCGCTTCTCTCACGGCAGTCCAACCTTCTCGTCGGGGTTCCTTTTCAAGCTCGGTGGCACGACGCTTGGCCAGCGTGGGTGTCTGGCAGCGACGAATGGACTCCTCATGAAACGTGCCCGCAAACTTCTGTGCCTGATAGAAGTGCTCGACGGTCGGCCAAACGCGACTTTTGATAAAAACCGCATGTCGCGAGAAGTTGGACAACTCTCCCCATGGCTGGTCAGAGTGATAGAACTGAATGGCGCTCTTTGTAAGGCCTTCGCTCTCAAGAGGAAGTTGATGCCCAAGTTTGGTCTTCTTCGTTTTAAGGTATTCGGCGTTCTCTGGTCGAACTGTGGGGTGTGTGTTGACCGTCTTAGTGCGCACACCGTTTCTCTCCAGGTAACCGATTTTACGAGGGTTGTTGGAGATCAGGCGGACGCTTGAGATACCCAGGTGACGCAGGAGACGCACTGCAGGCTCGTAGGTTCGCGTATCTTGCTCCAAGCCAAGAGCCGTGAAAGCCTCTACAGTATCGAGGCCTTCGTGTTGCATCCGATGAACCGCTAGGATCTTCTTCGAAAGCCCCTGGCCGCGACCTTCCTGATGAAGGTGGACGATCAGGCCACGACCCTCTGTCGCGATCAACTTCATCGCCTCCCTCAATTGGTCTGCACAGTCGCAGTCGACAGCGCCAAACACTTCAGAGGCAAGGCAAGAAGAGTGCATTCGAAAGAGCGGTTCGCGTCCTTGATCATGAAGATCACCAAAGCAAATGATGCGGACCTGCTCGTCGCCAGAGTCGTACATACGAAAATCGCCCATCGGCGTGGGGAGAACGCACCAGCTTTCAAATGTCGTGTTCATCGATTCACCTCACACAAAAATAAGCGTGCCTCACAAAGCAGTCGTTTGTGCATCCGCTTCAGCGCTCCCCTTTGCGGGAACAGGGGCAACTCCGGTGGGTTTTCAGGAGTATCAAGCGGACATTCACCGCGAACGGTGCGATACCTTACCGTGCTCATTGCTGTGCCCCCTTAGACGTCGCGTTGCCTCCCCAGAGTTGAGTCTCGATGAAGTCGATGTTGACTGTCGTTGCTGCATAGTCATCTGCGGCTTGCTGTAGCGAGGTGAGAAAGCGCCGCACTTCCTTCCTGTCATGAACCTTCATACCGGCACGAAGCTGATCGAAGTTCTTTGGCGTGAACCATGCCTTGAGGCATTCAAGCAGGCCCTGCAGTTCCCCAGGACTTGCCACAGCACAGAGAGCTTCACGGAGACCAGCAATGCGATGGAAGCTCTGTTCGAGTTGACGCCATCGGCGAGCGAGGTGAAGCTCGGCGAGATTACAGACCTCATCGGATTCTTCGGGCGAGAAGGCTAGGTCGTGGTTTGGCCGCGCGCGGAGGAACTCTGTCAGGCCGGCATAGAGCGTTGAACCAATAAGCTCTCCTCGCACCTTTTCTGTGTTGAGGCTCGGGGCTGCGTTTATCCTGCCAACGTGATGGATAGGGAACGCGACTGCCTTGATGCTCATGTGGCGGTAGTAACGATTGATGATCGCCCAGACCATGTCTGAGCGCCTCGCTTCGCGACCATCTATGTTCGTGATGAGGTTGGGTGTTGCACTCAATGTGCGGTGGTTCAGGATAAAAGTGCAGCCGCCTCTGTTTACGGAGTCCTTTGCTGCATTCAGCGGGTCAGGCGACGGAGTCACGATGATTGGTCGTGTGAGCGGATCCCCGTTGAGGAGACCGATAGCCCCGTTCAATAAACGTCGGTAGGCTTCTCCCACCGTCTCGCCATGAGTTACGGGTTCGAGCCAATGCGGCGTTTCGAGGTGTCCCGTGTGTTTCCTGGAGAGATCATAGTAGTAGTCCGGGTAGCACGCCCGGAGTTCTGCGTTCTCGGAGGCCCTGTTGGGGAGGAGCATATCGTCGGGCATACGACGCAGCCAGTGAAGATTGTGGAGCAGATCAACGAGTTGGACACGAAGCCCGTTGAGCGGTGGATTGGGTGATGAGCCTTCGCAAGCCCCGATGATGGCATCAACCCCTTGGTCTCGGAATGCTGGGAGCCACCGGAGATAAGCATGGGCGCGATCATCCACACGCATGTCATCATCTAGAACCCACCCAAACGAGTCGGTGTCGGCCGCCAAAACCGCGCCGAGGTAACGTTGCAACATGGTCCTCGCCATGGCGATGCCAACCTGGCCTTGAGGACGGCTGCGAAGAGCGCTGCCAAAGCAGCCCGCGGCAATGTCTTGATGTTGCTGTGCTTCATCAATGACAGCGATTTTCAGACATCTGTTCCGATTCCTGTGGACCACTGCATCAAGTTCATTTGATGAGCTGCCGTTGTCCAGGATGAGCACCCCCAGCGTCTGAACGCTCTCGCTTGCTTGAATAGATAGCAACCCACTGAGCAGTGGCGCGAGCATCGTTGGGTCTGATGTGATGACTCCTACGTAAAGCCGCAGCGGTGGATGTTCCGGTGCCTCACCGAAGTCATCTTTGGCACCGTGATGAAACCCAACCCTGTTCGACGCCTCATCCACAATCGCTCGAAAGTCATGGTAATCGGTCATCTCTGGCAGGCTATCGCCTTGTATAGCCCGTCGCATCAGGGATGGAAGGTCTGGTTGTGCAGCGTGTCTACACGTCAAGAACGCCTTGCGCGCCATGTGCTCAAAACCAAGCGGAGTCCATGGCCGAATGTCCGATCCGTAATCAATCAACTTCGTGCCCGAGGGCGTCACAACGAGATTTTTAGGATGGATGTTGTTGCAGACGATGCCTGCCTCACAGCAACTGCAGAGGAGGCGGATGAGGTCGACTTCCTGGCCGCCATTGTAAGGGGTGCTCGTTTCATAATCATAGGTGAGCACTGTCCACGGGCCGTCTTCTTCAACGCTACGGAGAGTGTAGAGCCCCGGTTTCCCTTCCCACTGGCCGATTTGTCCTCGTAGGAAGTCCAACTGGGGCTGGGGTATGCGGGTCTTCCAGTAGTCGATACACTTGTACACTGTGCGTTCGTCGGTGAAGACGACAGCCTCAGAACCACAACCCAAGAGTCGAACGTGCTCAAGGGAGAAGCGGCGTTTAACCCGGTGCTCAGCCGTGGTGACACGTTCACGTTGAAGCCATTCATTGAGTGCACCAGATACGATAGGGTTGGAAGACAGCGTTGCGAGTTGTTTGCTGTCCGCCTGCGTCGCATGCAACCAGCGGAGCACGTCCTGCGCCTTCATTCCGTCTGGAGCACATCCGTTGCGCTCGCTCCCCACCACGAGCCAAACCTCAGTCCCCACCCGATCCGCTGCGACACGCCCACTATAGATGCCCAGCAACTGCCGACAGGAGTCGCCTGTGGGTTGCTCCATGTACAAGACTGCGTCGGAAGACAGTTTGCCCGTATTGAATTCGTCCAGGTCTTTAAGCGAAACGCAGAAACAGCCAACTCCGCAGTCACGTAATCTCTTCGTAGCTTCGTCGATGAGCGCTGGTCTGTGGCCAGGAGACCCACGTTCAAGCAAGACAACATCGAGCCCCACCAGAGTGTCGTCCTTCCATCCTGCGAGGTGATGTATCACTTCAAGCAACTCGTCGGGACGGTCATGGTCGGCGATGAGACCCAGGACCAACGCTTTTTTGGGAGGGGCGTGATGTGAAAGGCCAACCACATTGTCGCCAGGCGGTCGCCAACCGAAGAGCGCAGCAGAGCGGTCCAGGAACGCTCTGCGTTGTTCGTCAGTCATGCGCCCAGCATACTTTCTCCAGAAGGAGGTCAGCCCCTCAATCTTTGCCGTGGACCCACATGTACTGAGCCTTACACGATCGGAGTCGGCGAAGTGATTGACCAAAACAATGGGGAGATGGCTGTAGCGGACAGTGCCCAGATCTGCGATTCGGATGCAAAGGTCTCTGTCCGTCGTGCTACGAAGACCTTCATCGAATCCGCCAGCAGCGAGGAGGACCGGTAAGCGCACGAAGAGGTTGGAGCCTTGAATCCCAGGATTGCTCACCATGAAGTCTTCGGCACGCAGTGATGGTGGCGCTTCACTAAGCAGAGGTTGATTTCGCCCAGATTCAAAACGACGTAGACCAGCAGCTACCATGTCGAGTTGCTGGTTCTGTACAGCAGCAGCACAGCGCTCGAGATAATCAGCATCCCATGAGTCGTCATCGTCCAAGATCGCTACGAAGATTTGGTAGGGCTCATCAACTTTCCCTGTGAGAAAGTCTAGAGCGGTATTCCACGCACCGCTCGCGCCTGTTGACCGTTCGTTCTCGAGGTACACAACCTCACAGCCAGACAGCACAAGCGAATTGACGAGGACTGCGTTGGCTGGTCTCGCTGGGAGAGTTGAGTCATCGACGACAACAAGAACATCGGGGAGCCTTGTCTGAGCACTCACTGACGGAAGCGAGCGCTCAGCAAGCATGTGAAAGCGGTTGCTCGTCGCAATAACAGCAGCAATTTTGGGTGATAGGTGTAGATCGCTCATGTGTACCCTTGGACTCAGGCGGTTTACCGCAGAGTATGCGGTCCCCCAGCGTCACAAGCCTTGTCCTTGGTTTCTGAACCCGTGAAGGTGCTCTTTATCCCTGTTCGACAGTAGCTTGTGCATTGTGCAAACTACTATCGTTACGGTGAGCCGTAAAGCCTGGACAGGATCGACAACATAAATCTGTTTAGTGCGATTTAAGCCATAATATGTTACGTGTCGCCCGACCCTGGTGCCCGTTCTACACCAGGCCGGAGGTTAGCCTATGCCCATATTGGATCACTGATTCACGAGGGTCGCTTTCCGCATAAGAGTTGACCAAAAGCATAGGGTTTCGGTAGCGACGACAGCGACCGCTTGACGGCAAGGGGTTGACATTAAGCTTGCCATGCCTGTCGGCGTATATTGCATCAGCCGTTGTCAGGCCGCTCGCTTTGCCAATAAGGGCCTGCAGCATACCCATCCACTTTGTTTGGCACTGTCAGCAACCTTGAGAAGCTGCTCAATCAGGGCTGTTGTTCTTGAGGCGGTAATATTCATCAACAACCTCGGCACGTCCCGTCTGTATCAGCAAATTGGTCCCTTGCTGTATGCGCTCACGCACAGCCTTGCCCAGGCGTTTGATGCCAAAGACACGAGAGAGCTCGCGAAGCAGCTCATCCTCTTCAACAGAGACTCCTTGCTTGATGATCCATGATGCAGCGTTTGCAAGTTCGATGAGCGGAATGTGTTTCCAGTCGCGTGTGCTTGCGGCATTCACATAACGAAACCCTTGGAAAGCGTCTTCCCTGTCCTTGGAAGCCCACACGGTGTCTGTGCTTGTGTTGACGTAAAGCAGCCTCTTGCTTTCCAATTCGCGCATGGCGTCTTTGATCCGACCACTGATCAGTTTGCCACGGCTCTTAAAACCCCATGCAGGGACCAGAAGACTTTGGAGATGGTCGAAAGTGATGGGTCCGGCGCCTCGAGCAAGATACAAGATCTGATTTTGCAGGACTTCAAACCCTTCTTGAGTCTTAAAGATATCGCGTGAGCCTCCCTTGGGGTTTGCCGGTTCTTCCCAAGGCGTAGCAAAAGACGGCCAATCGCTCTCAACCTCCGAGTGCCAATCCATCTCGACGCGATCTGGGCCGCTAAATGGTGTGACAACGGTGGTAGGCATTGATGGGGGTGTTGTTTTGGGTGCTGCTTTTTCGCGCAAAAGCGGCTCAATCACCGCAATCATACGCTGCGTCTCTCGTTCGGAATTGTGCCACCAATCCGTGGACCAAATGCGATGGATTTGCCAACCCAACCCCTCAAGAACAGCCTGGCGAATGCGGTCACGGTCACGAGCGGTTTTGGCGGAGTGGTAGTTGGCACCATCACACTCAATGCCAAGGATATAAGTCCCCGGGGCATTGGGGTCTACAACGGCAAGATCGATGCGATAACCTGCACAACCAACCTGTCGATGAACCTGGTAGCCATGGGCTTCCAAACTGTTAGAGACCTGGCGTTCAAACGGCGAGTCAAAGTCTGCCAGGGGGTTCAGTTGCACTGCCTCATCGATTGCGGCCGGCCCGCGAGCCGCATAATCCAAGAAGGTCTTGAGGTGGCGAACGCCCACTGAGCGTGTTTTTGAAAGGTCTATCTGATCAGCGCGAAGAGTGCTGAAGACCATAAGCTGCTTGCGTGCCCGGGTTATGGCGACGTTCAAGCGCCGTTCTCCGCCTTGCCTGTTGAGGGGGCCGAAGTTCATGGGAATCTTCCCTGTTCGGTCTGGTCCATAGCCAATGGAGAAGAGCATCACATCCCGTTCATCGCCCTGCACACTTTCAAGGTTTTTGATGAAGACAGGCTCAGCCACCGCACTCGTGAAGTGGTTCTCAATGTCCGTGTGTTTACGGCGCTCCTCATCTATCAAGTCTTCAACCAGACGTTGCTGCGCCATTGAGAAGGTGACAACCCCGATAGTATCTGACTTCAGCTTGGGCGACTTCAAGCGCCTGACTATCTCTGCGACGACGGCTTCAGCCTCGGCTTGATTGGTGCGAGATTTACCTCTGTCGTAGTAGCCGTTGGGGATATGGACATGCTTGACTCCAAGGTCGGGCACTTCTCTGGCGGCAGCAGGAAAGGTGTGGAGGCGGTTGTCGTAGTAATGGTAGTTGGAGAACGCGATAAGGTTTTCGTGACGACTGCGGTAGTGCCAGGTGAGGTGCAACGACGGCAGGCCAGCGGCCACGCACTCATCAAGGATACTCTCCAAGTCTATCTGGTCTTCGTCATCGACCTCATCGCTGTCTGCCCGTGAGAAGAAGCTGGTGGGCGGCAATTGTTTGCTGTCCCCCACCACGACAACTTGCTTCCCTCTGGCTATGGCCCCAATAGCATCCCAAGGGGGGATTTGGCTGGCTTCATCAAAGACAACCAGGTCAAAACCCTCCATTTCTGGATCAAGATAGCGGGCGACGGACAACGGGCTCATCAGAACGCATGGCTTGATGCGCAAGAGGACGTTTGGGATCTCGGAGAAGAGCTTCCGCACAGGCATGTGTCGCTTCTTCTTCTTGAATTCCCTGCGCAGGCGACCCATCTCACCGGGGCCTTGAGGGTCTGGGAGGCGAGCGGCGAGGCGCGCTTGAATCTCCATCTGCGCAAGCTTCTGAGCGCTCATGTCTTGTTGTTTGAATCGCTTTATCTGCTCTTCATGAGTCAATCCCCGAAAGTGTCTGAGGTCGGCGTCCTTGCTCATGGCAGTCTCGACCCACCATTGGCGCAGCGCACGATCAAAGGCAGGCACAAGCTCCGACGGCTCCAACTCTCCACGCCAACAGGCCTGACGCAGCACCTCCAACTCCCGGGTATTCGACCAGGCGCGGCGCCAATCACACCAATCACGCAGTTGGGGAATGGAGTTGCTCCACACCTTCAAATGACCTTGAATGGCGCTGAGTTCCTCTTTGGACCAGGTCTCTGCATCAATCTGCAACAGTCGGCACAGAGTCTTCGATGCCTTGTGCCATTGTTGGAAGTGTTCCTTGAAACGCTGGAGCTTTTGCCCAGTGGGCGCTCCCGGTTGGAGAAGAGTAGCCCCCTCCGTCACGAGCGTCTCCATCCGCTTGCGTTGCTCAATGATGACCATGGGGTCACCATTGCCCCACGGAACATCACGCACCACGGCTTGGAATCTCGCACTCCACTGGGGAAGCGCGTGAAGTTCCTGCCAATTCGTCTCATTGCCCTTCCAATGCTCCCCAAGCAAACCCTTGACTTGAGGTTCACGCTCATCGAGTTGGCGTTTCAACCTCACGACGTCCTGGGCCGTGGCGAGATCCGTTGTGATCTGCTTGTTCGATGGCAGATTGCCGTCAACAGCGATCTTCTTCAGGCGGCGACGAGCACCAAACAACAGGAAGAAGGCCAGGAGAAAGAAGGCATTGACCCACTGGGCAAAGCGTGCGTGCTCTTCAGTGAGGTTGATTTTGTATAGTTGATCCGTGAAACGCGTCTTCAGGTCGCTGGAAAGCATCTGACGCTTCTCGACAAGTTCCACGACCTCACGAACATCAGACTCACGCTCTTTCCAGGAACCATCCAGAAACCCGGGTGGCGGTGCTGGACACGCCAGGAGCACGTCACAAATGGTGTCGAGTTTGGCGAGCTCGGAGATTGAGGGAGGGCTCCATTGTAAACCAAGAACCTGGGCCACATCTTCAGAGGCTTTGAGGATGGCATCACAGGCTTCCAAGGTGGATTCAAGGTGCCCGGTGACCTCACGCTCCCATGCCGGCCCCCAATCGTTTCGGTGAATCATGGACCAAGACTGTTTACATGGGACACCAACCACCTGTGTGGCACGAGCCAACTCTTGGACCGACCGCTTCATGGCCTTAACGGTGGTTTCGTTCAGCTTGATGTTGTTGAACGGCGCGTGAATCCTCGGAGCGTCCTTAAGCCCAATGAGTTTGGATATCGCGTCGAAGAGAGATTCTCCCCAAGGCCCTTCATTGTGGAGCGACCTGGAGTATTTGTTGAGGCGTATCCGGAGACTTTGAAGTTCATTAGAGTGGTTGGACCATTTGCCTTGAGTCGTTTGCCAACTGTAAGCAAACGGCTCTTGCAACTGTTCGATGATGCCCATCTTGGAAGCCTTCTCAGAATGAGCCTCCAAGCAAAAGGCACCCAAGCCAACTCGCTGCAGCCGACTATGAACCACCTCAAGCGCAGCCCTCTTTTCGGAGACGAAGAGCACAGTTTTGCCTCGCCCCAACGCTTGAGCGATCAGATTGGTGATGGTCTGTGATTTGCCTGTGCCTGGCGGGCCTTGAAGGACAAAGCTGTTGCCATCCAACGCAGCATGAACCGCGACGAGCTGCGATGAGTCTGCATCCACGACAGAGAGGTCATCCGCTGCCGGTCGTTGATCATCCAAGGTGCTGGGATCAAGCAACGGCGCCTGCAGCGAGAAGGCTTTATGGTGGCCTTCATTAAAAATGTGACCGACCACAGGGTTTTGCAGCAGCGCCTTCGTGTTCCGCTCAAGATCGAGCCACATCAGGAACTTTTGAAAGGAGTAGACTGCCACGGCAGACTCGGGCAGCACCTCCCACCTGGACATGCCATTGATGACGCTGCGGAGGCGTCGAAAGAGCAATGAGACATCGACACCCGACTCATTTTCAGGGAGTTCCTCCAGCCCAGCCGTCTTCAACCCAAAATCACTCTCCAACTTCTTCAAGAGAGTGATATTGACCATGGGCTCGTCTCCGCTGTGGGCCAGATAATAGGGGCCCTTTGCTGAAGCGCGTTCAATTGAAACGGGCAACAGCAATACAGGAGAGCGACGCCTGACCTCGGAGCTTGGTGACTCATACCAATTCAACATGCCCAGGGCGAGATAGACAGGGGATGAGCCGGTCTCTTGAACCAAACTGCGCCCAGTTCGATAGAGTTCCAGCACCCGTCTATCAAACTGCTTTAGATCAAGGTTGACGTGAGTTCGTCCTGAGTGGAGTGCTTTGGCGAAGAATTCCTCCTTGCCCACAGGAGGCTTGCCAGGCTCAGGCGTTGGCAACTCGGTGCGGTGAGC
Source organism: uncultured Pseudomonadota bacterium (assembly GCA_937123825.1). Lineage (GTDB taxonomy): Bacteria > Myxococcota_A > Bradymonadia > Bradymonadales > CAKZKQ01. Next base: position 13,172 of record CAKZKQ010000468.1, on the reverse strand, counting down.
CAGTTTCAGTTTCCAACCAGCGCTCAGGTGCTCGAACATGTCAGTTGGTTCATGCTCACACAGCGGCAGGACAGTCTTGTTCTCACGGTGGTTGAGGAGCCGATTACGAAGGCTCAAGTCAAGCAGCGAGGCTTTCCAACGATCAAGTCGCGTTTTCGGGCCTGAGGACTTCGGCTCAAACAAAACCTCGACTTCATCATCCACCGCTTCAGATGCAGCAACCGTTTCAGACGACTCAGGAAACCGGTGCGACAGTGGGCTGACTCCAGCGTTCCGGGCTGTATTCACATCGACAACAAAGGCAAAATGCGCTGCTTCGTCGAGTTGACGGCGAGCATCACCACAGGCCTCGTCAAAGGTCACTCCGTTCACAGGGACCGGAAAAACAAGCGCCTCTTTGCTGTCAACTCGCTTGCGAACAGGAATGGGATCATCGGTCCATGGAGTGGGAAGCCGATATTCACCGAGCCAGACCCCTACAAAAGCATGCTCCCCCATGACGACCAGAAGTGCATCCAACCCCATCCTCTCTAGGGTGGCTGCAATCAACAATGCAGTGTCCAGGCTGGTGGCGTCCTGCTCCTCCAAGACCTGCTCGGGTGACTTGATCTTCTGCACTGAGGCAACTTCAAACCTTACATATGAAGGTGAAGCGCTGATGGAGCCATATGCAGCTTTGGCCATGGCAACAACACGCGCGGGATCTCGGCTCTGATAACCGTCAAAGCGACCATCGCCCGTTTGGTTCTGTAAGTTCACACGCGCCTTTTGTGCCAACTCCACCACCGTTGGGTGATTAGGAAACACAAAGGAAGCAAGCAGGTCGGGAGGCGAATCTCCGCCTGACCACTCGTTTCTGGCCAGCACCTCTATGGGAAATTGCTTTTCTGCGAGCACAACATCTTGTTGGGCAACTTGTACAATCAAGCGCCCATCTTGACGCTCCTGCTGGCTGATAAGGTGCTCGAGGGACAGTTGAGCCTCGAGCTTCTCACTGCCGATGTTGAGCGTAGCCTCAGGGGCAATTTTGGCGACATCGAGAGTCAGTGTAGGCGCAATGGCAGGTGTGAAGCTGATGGACACGCGAAGATCTCGGTACTCTTGTTCTGCATCATTTGACAGACGGAGCATACGCAGTGGTGATATCTGGTTATGCAGCATTGCCAACTGAATTCGACGGTCGTACTCCAACTCAACCTGCATGCGTTCATCCTTTTGATTCTGGTTCTACGGAGCGGTGCAACCCTGGATAACATGAGTAGACCAACTATGCTGCTGGCGAAGAAGAGCACCTTTGAAGAGTCGGGAGGTAAGAAAATCTGTCGGCTGGTCGAGAAGGAGAACAGGCGCCTCAAGATTCACCACCAGACTCTCCAAGCATCAACCAGGCCAAACAAAGAGCTATGCAGGTCGGGTGGATGCTTGCTTTGAACGAATGGAGGCATGGGCTCTCTTCATATGTGAACTTACGGAACAGTGAAGATAATAGAGTTGTAATTGATGGTGAGTGTCAAGACCCGAACCCGTGCGTTGAAAGTCAAGAGTAACGGAGCGGTCAGGGCATCTTTACGCAGCAGGAACTTTGGAGCGCAAATGCTTCGTTTCTACTGAGTTGACCGCCACGGCGACAGGACGAGTGTTGCTTTGAGTGCTTCTTCTCGTCCCAAGCGGCCGTCAAGCGCCTTAACCAGCTCTTCCTGGTCGGGTTGACCGAGAGTCAGTCGGTAGAGCAGGCGTTGGGCCTTTAGGCGTTCGAGCCTTTGGCGTTCCTGGCTCATGGGGACATCGAAGATGATGCGTCGGATGGTGGCTCCATGGCATATCCACCAAGGCACCAATCCTGCCGGATCAGCTGGGGTTTTGGAGATTTGTTTGCACAACTTATCCCACGGACTCTTGCCGGCGCGGACTGGGGAGTGCCCCCTTTGTTTTGCCAATGCTCGCCGTGTTGCGAGTCCGGCATAGCGATCCACGCGTCCTTCGCGCTGTTCTAGGTCCACTGGGCTGCTGGGGAGATCCCAGTGGGCGACGCTGGCGCACCATGCGTGGAAGTCGAGCCCTTCTTGACCCACAGAGGTGCTGGCCAGGACATGGGGCCAGAAGGGGCTGTTGAAAGCGGTCCGCAAGTCATCTTGTCGTGCTGAAGCCGAACGCTCGGTGGCGCTGTTGCTATGGGTGCTAGACTGCTCTGAGAAGGGGATGGCGGCATGGGCGCGCAGGCGAGTGTCTTTGGCTTCGCCGTTTACGACTGGACCGTGGAAAACGAAGTTGGCAGTGCGCAGCGAGAGCGCTTCGGTCAGATTTTGGGCCAGCGCTTCTGCCTCAAAGCCGCGCAGTACCTTGGTGACCCAAAGGTGCTCATCGAGTGATGACTCCAGGTTGCTGCGCTGGATCGCTTCGGTGATGACTGACCGGTAATCCTGGCAATCCTTGTATGACGATGAACCACGCGTCCTGCGCAACGCGGCGTCCATCCAGGGGTTGTTGAGGTAGCTGCGCAGACCAACCCAGCTGGTGCGCAGCGCTGTGTGAATATGCGACGAGTGATTTGTTCCTGCGATGGGGACGCCGTGCCGCGATAGGCTGCGTCCGATGACAACGCCAGCGCCGCCAAGCGCTTGTGTGGCGAGGACTTCCAGTTCTTTACATGTGATGCTGGACAAAGGGTTTGATGAAGCCTTGTCCCAATCATTGACTTGCTTCATCAGGCCTTTGCCATCGCTGCCTTGTTTGCCCACCTCCGCGGCGAGCTTCCGCCACGCTTCCAAGCTCGCTCCCCAACAACCCTGACGCCGCTCCAAGGCGACGATGAGTTCAGAGTACGGGCGAGGTTGCGTGGGGCGGGCGTCTCGCCGTTGGGTTTTGATGTTGAGTTTGTTCAACGCCTTGCGCAGAAGTGTGCAGGCCTCTTGAGGCAAGTCCTTCCAATCTTTGGCTTTGAAACGTTGGGGATCGAGCATTTCGATCAACGCAGGGGAGGGGTGGAAAAAGGCGATGTTGGGGCGAGATGGGCCGAGCAGAACACGCTCGGCGACTTTGGGGTAGGGGATGCCCTTGCCTTTAAGGAGCCATCGCTCCAGGTCGTAGCTCATGAGCGCCGCGACTGAGCGCGGGGTCGCCTTGAAGCGGCTGAAGATCAGCACCTTGTTGGGGTGGTTGGATGTGGACGAGGGGCTCCAGGGACCATCGAGGGGCCACCAGGGCATTGAGGGGGCAGACCAGGGCAACGCGAGGCGTTCGGGCGGCAGCAACTTTTGGAGGGCACGCAGGCGCGGATGGGGCCAAGATGGTGGGCCTTCAAAGGCGTTGCGGGACTTTTCGGTGACGGTCAGTGTGGGGGAAGGCGGTGGGAGGCGAGCGCTCTCTTTCCAGGGCTTGTAGCCACTGCCGAGCGTCTGCATGGGCAACGGTACGCTGGTCCAATACTGCACTGCGGCGCTGATGGGGCGTCCTTGATGGGAACCTTTGTTGTGGCCTCGAAAGCAGTCGAGGAGGTGTTGGTAGACCTGAAGGTCATCGGGTTTGAGGGGGGCTGCGAGTTCGATTTGTTGCGCGATGTCGCGTCCTTCGACGTGCCCGAAGCGCTCGGTGCGCGCGATGATCGTTCGGAGGCAACTTTCAATGGCTGCTTTGGCGCTGAGGGTCTCCTGACCGAGTGGGTCGTCGCCGCGCAGTCCTTGCCCGTAGCGGTGGAATTGTGCTTCGAGGGCTTGCCGTTGGCGCTCTGCGGTGGGGTTGTTGGGGCCACCCAATAGCCACTCAATCAGTTCAAAGAACTGCGCGTGGTGGGTTTGAGGGGATTGTTGGGAGGTTTGGTTGAAGGCTGTCTTGAGGTCGCCTCCATAGAGCTTGTAGGGGGTGGCTGAGAGCAAGAGTACAGCAGGGCCGCCGGGGCCTGGTCGGAGCATATGGCGGATGATGTCGGAGCTGCGACCGTTGCCGTAGAGCAGGCTTGAGAAGCGCTGAAACTCGTCAAAGATGATGAGGTCGGGTTTGAGGCGCTCTAATCCTGCTCGGGCGAGCGCGATGCGCAGGAGCTTGATGGCCTCCAACTCGTCGACTTTGAGTTGGGTTTTGATGCCTTTAGCCAGACGCTGTCCTGGTCTTAGCCCGAATTGAACCCGGGCCTCCGCGAGGAACTGCTTGAGGAGTTGCGAGGCGCGGATGTTGATTGTGTTCAGATCCTTCGCCGCTTTAAGTTTCGCTTTTGGCCAACTCTTGTGGGCTTCGCGTTGGAGCCAATCTTGACCATTTGGCCGCGTCACCAGTGATGGGTATTTGGCCTGAAGCAGGACATGGATCAGCGCCCGCTCGGTTTTGTGGCCGTCACGGCGCTTGCCTGATTGATCTGGTGCGCTGGTGTCGGGTGTGAGCGTCAGAAGGTGCATCTTGGCCTCGGATGAGAGTTCCGCCTTAGGCACAAGCGTTAACCTGTCCACATTGCAGCTGGAGCCGTCGCGCTCATCGCGTTTCAGAGCTTTGAGGAGGCTGTCTCTGTTCTGGCTGGCGATGGCCAGCGAACTGCACATGTAGAAGACCTTCAGCGGCTTGGAGCGGCTTTTGAGCATCTCCTTTATGACTCCGCGTGCCACGACCGTTTTGCCCAGGCCGACCTCGTCAGCGACCAGAAAGCGCCGACTGCCCGACTTGTCTGTGAAGGCTTTCATCGCCGCTTGGATGGTCGCGTTCTGGAAATTCTTGGGCTTAACCTCGTCGCAGCTCATTCCAACTCCTGATTGCTCAGCCCCAACCCCTCTTGAATGACCGACCAGTGCTCTTCAAAGGCGCGCAGCGCGTTCAATGCCTGCTTGGAGATTTCCTCGTCCGATTCCTCAAAGGCGTCTCGGATGCTGTCGGCCCAGGTGAGCACCGCTTCGTTGACGCGCCGGACTGCGTCGGGTTCTCGGCCCCAGGCTTTGAGCACCGCTTCCAGGCTGGGCGCTGGGGATTGGAGGAGCGCTGTGTGGGCGCCGTTCGAGGCTCGGTTCGGAGTCGATTGGCGCGGAGGCCAGACTTCCGCCTCATCGTTACCCGTCACCTCCTGAAGAAGCGAGCGGAGCCAGGACAGGAATGCCCGCGGGCCCATCAGGCGAGCGAGCACAGCACGGTCACGTGCTTCATCGGGAGGTGGGTCGAGCGGCGCACGCGCCAGCCAGGTGACCTGTTGGGATGGATCTTCGGTGGAAGTCAACTTCAAGGCGATGAGTTCCGTGCGGAGATGGGCCGGCGGCATGGGGAGGCTCACCCGGCGTGTTTCTCTTGACCAGTCAAGCCATGGACCACTGGCCAGCAGCCGGATGTGGAGTGTGGCTGGATCGTTTTTATGGAGGGGAGGCTGGTCATTCTCGCAGCGCAGACTCCCCGCGTGTTCGCGCAACTTGGCGTTCCATGTGGCGGCGATGCGGTTTCTTATGGCGTCGAGGTGGGCCTCAACGGCGTTGTTCTCTTCTTTGGCACGCTTGAGTTCGTCGAACGAGACTTGGGCGTCGAGGTGTTGGAGAAATCCGTCAAGCAGACTCTCGCTCAACTCCTGAGTGACACGCAGGTGCACCATGGACTCTGCGTTGCCACCGCTCCAGCCCCGTTGGGTCAAGTTGGCGCTGCCCAACCACAAGGCGTCACCTGATTTTGAGCGGGTCCAGATGAGCTTGGCGTGCAGACCTCGCTCCTGGCGCTCAAAGTTCTCGTCTCCCTTGTTTGGCCTCTCTTCTTCCTCTTCTGGCAACGGGGCTGGTTCCATGCAGTAAAGGTGGTTCTTAAAGCCTTTAAGCGGCTCGCCGGCCTGCAAAGCGAGCTTCTCCAGTTCACGCCGGGTGCTGACCAGTTCTCGACGGGTGCGCGCGCCGCCCCAACGACCGATGGCTCCAACCGTCGTACCGTCCAGAAACGGGCTGATGGCAACCACCCGTTGCAACCCCTTTGGTGGAGACGGGAGCCCGCGACGGCGCTCCGCCTCGAAGTGGAACGCAAGCACCTCTTCGACTTCTTCTGGCCAGCGCCAGCACACTCGCCGCAGCTCACCTTCCACACGCGCTGCGTCCCATCCAGGGAGTTGAGCATGTTCAGCCAGAATGCGCCCGCCTTGAGCCACAGCCCCACTCAGTGCGCTCCCCTCCTGCGCAGGCTCGCCGATGGCCGTCAATGCGCTGTCCCAAGAGGTGTCTCGGGTGAGGTTGCGGCTCCCTATCCAAAGTCGCCAATGAACACGATCCGGCGCGTCGCGTTCGGCGTAGCGGATGAGGGCCAACTTGGGGTGCCAACTGGATGTTCGGCCGTCACGGTGCACCTCGCGTATCCACTGGTCAGCCAGCACCAACGTCTCCTGCCCTTTGGGTGGCAACACCACGCGCCCAGCCTGACAGATGACTCGAATTCGACCGCGCAGTTGCTCACAGGCGCGAGCCAACGGCGCTTTCCACATCTGTTCATGATCATCCCCCTCGCCGGCCAACGCCATGACCACAGCGGCCACCGCGACCAGGTCCACCGAGTAGCTCGACAGCAACGCCAGCGTCACCTCCTGGCCTGGCACCGGCATCAGCGCATCCAACACAGCCAAACTGTCTTCTCGCCGCAATCCCATCAGTCCCCCCTCAAATCGATGAGGAGCTGTCGCACCGAGCCCCAACGGTAACTGATGGGTTCAGCGCGCCCTGAATGGACCCAGCTTGCACGCGCTTGTCGAGCGTGGCCGGATCGAGGAAGTCTGGCCCGCGTCGCTCCTTTACGTGCAAGTTCCCAGCGGCTCAGCAACCGTCGCACGTCCTCATCCATTGGGTTCATCTCGGATTTGAGCCACTGCTGGAGCCCTTTAAGGGCATCCTCTAAGCCCTGGGCAAGTATGACGCCGTCTTTGGGCAAATCCTTGAGGTTCAGCCTCGAAGCATTGTGGCGATGTATGTGGACTATCTCTGGCAATGCTTCGCGGTGGGTGGTGTCTTGGCTGTTATGGTCCAACTCGTCTTTCATTGTCTCCACACACGCCAGATAGAACGCGCGAGCCACGGCAGAAAGTGCGGCGGCGTCACGAGCGCGCTCCAGCGCTGCACGATCGGTGCGGTCAGCGATTGCAATAAGCGAATCAGACCAAGGCAGCACATCGGTCGGCGCGCCTGCTCGCACCAACCTCGCCAGGAAAGAAAGCGCCTGGTCGCTTCGTCTCAATGCGCTGAGTCGGTCGCGCATGAAAACCCGCTCGGGTTCGGTCATCGTAAAGCTTAACGCCCCCTTTGTGTGAAAGTCGGCAGGTGGCGCAGGTAAATCGGGATGAAAGAGGGCGTGTGGGCGATGGATGAGGCGGTTTTCGTCGTCCGTGGGGAGGTGGCGGCGCTGGTGCCGCTCAGCCCAACGCTCCCACAGCCTGTAAACCTCAGCGCGGCTGGGAGTTGGCGCGGTTGGGTGCCGTTGGAGAATGCCCCAGGTTGCCAACGCACTCCAATAGGATGTTGAAGGAGGAATGCTTGGCGGCCGAGGGGGTGTCATTCTAACGGTTTGCTTGCCGATGACACCCTCTTCCCCCCCAAGCACCAGACGTTGTGCAAGTTTGAGTTCCGCCCCGGCCATGGCCTGACTTGCCTGGCCTCGATGGATGTTCTTGTCCTTGAGCAGTTTGCCAAAGGTCCAAGGGACAAAGAGCGCGTAGCGCAAGCGTGTGTGCTGCACTGAAGTGCCAGGGAAAAACCGGTCGGCGTAGGCTTTATGAAGCGCCAAAACACCGACTTCATCTCGAACGCCTTGAGCGTCGGCTGTCAGCTGTGCTTCAGCACGGGCGAGCGCGTTGCGTGAGAGCGCTGCCCACGCCAGCGTGGGTGTCATGCCGCCATCTTGTGGTCGAGTCATTGAGGTTCACGCCTTGAATATAGAGTAAGCCTTTGCTTTGGTTGCTCGTTTGTGCTGTTGGGCCGTTACTGTTTAGCAGACTCCCTCCAAACACAGAGGGATGGTAAGGACAAAGTTATACCCAGTGCGGGTCGAAAGGCTGCATGAGGAGAGGCTCTCGATGTAAGGATGGACTTGTCAGTTAAAGCTGCCTTCCAAATCATCAAACGAATGGGCAACTCGATATGTCACATCAGTGTCAAGAGCTGCAAAGTGTGCCTTTCCACAGTCTATTTTGGCTTGTTCGCCAGGTCGGAGCGCGTCCGTTAGGATGCTCCCCTTTGTTTCTACGACAAAAAAGAGCCGCTCAACACCGTCTTGTTCTACCAACACAGCCCAGTCTGGGTTGTAACTGCCCAACGGGGTTTCGATTTTGAACCAACCCGGGAGCTTCGTGTAGACCTTCACATCATCGCTTTGGTCGAGTTTTTGGGCGAACCTTCGCTCAACATCCGAATCGTACACGACGTGATCATACACAGCTTTTGAGGATGCCATCATGTTCTTGTTGAGGTAACCGAACAAATCTTGGTTCTCGAAAAGCTCCTGGCCGTAGAATTCTTGTTCACCAATGCGCTGGTACTGAATACCATCCACAATAAAGAGCCGCATCTGATGTTTAATGATGTCAGAAACCTGCTCGATGAACTTGTTGGGGTTGCGCTTGAAATCGGAGAGACGATTGCTCCTGCACAAGATATCGACAATGGACTTGCGGGTCAGGTTGGTTTCGTTTTGCAGAAACGACACGATATCTGGTGGGCGGATGTGCTCGGCGTCGTAGTTATGAACCTTTTGCTTGGCCTCCCCCATTGATATACCACCCCGACCGATTTCGGCCTTGCTTGTTCTGTATACAAACCGGGCCTTTGCGATGGCTGGACTCTTGTGTATCTCCTGTGCACATTTCTCAACGAGCGCCTGCGGATCGAAGTTGACCCTGAACGTGGTCTGATACTTGATCCGATCCCACAACGCCTTGAAGTCGTCGCTTAGGAACCGTTCTTTCACCAACTGAACCTGCTGTCGTTCGTCGGCATTTTTCACGTTGAGATTGCCCGCAACCTTTTTCAAGAGTGAAATGATTTGAGGTGTTTGTTTGGAAACGTCGTCTGGCAACTCAAGCGAATCGTCCTTCAAGGCAATTTTTAGCTTGTCAGTCACCTTGCCCTTAGCATCAATGTAGCCGTTGCTCTTGAGATGTTTCCAGACTTTCTGAGAAGCCTCTACACCAAGTGGTTGGTGTCCTCCATTGCCATTGAGGATCGGAATCTGAGCGAAGATATGCTTCTCGACGAGTCCGAAACGGATACCCGTATCTTCCTCAATCTCCTTCTGCAGCTTGCGCGCAAACTCTTCGTAGGATTCGTTGGCCATGACGGTTAAGGTGTTCACATCAAAGCCATACACCCGCTCTCCATCTTGGTTGACACAAATCCGAAGACCACGGCCAATTTCCTGCCGCTTCTTCATGACCGAGGTGGTGTCGTTTAGGGTACAAATCTGAAAGACGTTGGGGTTGTCCCAGCCTTCCCGCAAAGCCGAGTGCGAGAAAATGAATTTTAGCTTTGATTTTAAGCTAAGCAGGCGTTCCTTATCCCGCATGATGAGTTGGTAGGCCCCTTCATCGGCCCGCGTTTTTCCTGAGCTGTCCTTGAACCGAGTGACTCCCTTCTTTTTATCCTGAGCAAAGTAACCGTTGTGAAGTTCATCCACAGGTGTATCAAGATCGGCTCCCTCGTCGAAGAGTGGTGCGAATCTAGGTAGCCGCTGGGCTTTATCGACAGCCTTTTTGTACTCTTCTTCAAACATCAAGGCGTACTTGCCCTTCATCGGCTTTCCGTCCTTGTCATAGGTGCGGTAGTTCGCCACCCTATCGATGAAGAAGAGGCTCAGGACCTTGATGCCTTTGGGTCTGAGGCGAAGTTCCTTTTCAAGATGCTCGTCGATGGTTTTGCGAATTTGGAGACGTTTGTATTCGTCTTGGTTCACCTCGCCGACTGCATGACCCAAGCGAACAACCACATCGGTTCCAGTGAAGCAGATAGACTCTTGGCCTTCACCACAGTGGATATCCTCGATGATGTAACCATCATAGACATCTCGTCGTCCCGATAGCTCGTACAAGTCAGCGCCATTGCGGACAGTCTTTGCGACCCGCTTTATCTGGCCCTTTTGCATCGTGTCGATCTCGATCCGAGCAGTAAAGCCCTTCTTATTATCAACCTTCAGCAGCTTTACGTAAGCGTTGTTGTGACTGTCGGCTACGGTAATTCCTGCAACCTCGATCTGCTTCACCAGCTTGCGCTCATAAGCATCAACAGAGTCCAAGCGAAACACTTGATGGTGCTTGTCCTTGTGGGTTGCCGAATATCGAAATGTGCACAGAGGGTTGAGTGAAGCCAAAGCCTCGGCACTCTTCTTGGTCGTATCAACGCTTTGGGGCTCATCGATGATGACGATCGGATTGGTTGCTTGAATGAACTCAATGGGTCTTGAACCTGTCATTCGATCATGTGGCCGGTGGATGATATTGGCCTTTGACTCCTTGGTCGGGTCCGCGAAACTCCTACGAAAGGCGTCAATGTTGATCACCATGATCTGGATGGCGTCGCTCGTGGCGAAGTTCCGTACCTGACTAAGTTTCTGGGAGTTGTACACGAAGTAGTCGAAGCGGATGTTGTCATAGAGACCTTTAAAATGGGCCTCAGTCATCTGCAGAGTCTTGTAGGTACCTTCCTTGATGGCGATGGACGGCACCACAATGATGAACTTGGTGAACCCATATTTTTTGTTCAGTTCGAAGATGCTGCGCAGGTAGACGTAGGTCTTGCCTGTGCCAGTCTCCATCTCAATGGTGAAGTTTAGGTCGCCAAGGGTCGTCGATGGTTTCAGCCCATTGCGCCCCTGTACTTGGGACACATTGGCAAGAATGTCCTCGTCTAGGAGCTTGAGCCGGTTACCTATGCCTAGGTGGCTTAGGCCCATTTGTTTTTCTGTACCTGATATCACTAGGTTCGGGGATGTGTTTGCATCACCCATTGTGAAGTTGGTCTGACAAATTTCCTGGCCGTTGAAGAGGTCGACTACAGAGGAGATTGCATCTGTCTGAAAGTCTAGATCGGGGTTGAACTTGATCTTCATTTCTATCTCCCTACAGAGATTTCACGTCGTCGACGCCAGCCCGCTTTAAAATCTGTGTGGCGTTGGTCTTTACAACATCGCTGACAAAGCCAGAGTCTTTGAACACCACCCGCATGATGGCTGGCTTCAACTCGGTTTTCAGGTGGGCGATGGCGTTGACCACTTCGAGGGTCACGTCGTTCGCTAGGCACACAACCAGCGAGCCAGTCCCGATAATATAGACGTTGCGCTTCTCTATACGACGGGTTTCGATGGAAATGGCAAGATCGAAACCGTATTTGAGTAGGAGTTCGTAGAGTACATCCTGCTCTGTACGGTCGGGTTTAATGTGGTTGATAGACTCGATGAGATCGGTTTGTATGGTGTCAAAATCGGCGTCCCAAGACTTGATGTTGCTTGCCGCTAGACAGAAGCTGCGAAATCCGGTGGAGCCCTCAGCCGACCCTTTTCTACTGGAGCTCTGGTAGAGTTGTTTGCCTACAGCACTAAGTCGGGCCTTCGTAATCTGGCTGATTGTGCTGTAGCCTTCCCTGTCTGTTGGTTCTGGCAATTGTACAAGTAAGAAGCGTCGAGAACCACCATCTCGGATATTTAATCGCATTACCGCCTCGCCCATCACCCCCGAGCCGGCAAAAAAGTCCAAAACTATGCCACCTTCTGAGGAATCAGCCAATCCCTGTTCAACAATGAATTCCATCAATTGAACCGGCTTTGGGAAGTCGAAAACACCCACTCCCAAAATTGCGTTGGTCTCTCTCGTCCCGTCTGCGGTCGAGTGATCGAGGATTACCGACGTGGTGTTTTTGAAAGCGCTTCCCATCTCGTTCAGGAAGAGTTTGTGTCGAGGCCGCCCAGAGGACGTCGCTGGCCACAGAATTCGTCCTTCGGAGACCTTTTGGGCCATGGTTTTCTTTCCATACCGCCAGCCCTTCGGCGGGCATCCATAGTTAATCTTAGTTGCAGGGTCGATTAAGTCATAGTGGAGATTCGGGCGCCGGTCCTTTGTCGCCAGTCCTGTCAGATCAGCACTACGCCAAGGACCTCGTGGGTCCGCATCCGGGTTGCTAAACTTAGCAGTATCCTTCTCAGTCCCTCGTAGCAGTCCTAACGGGGATCTTCGGTAGCAAAGCAGATACTCGTGGTCATTCGATAAGCCAGTTTTGGCACGGGTATCCTCGCTCACCCGAGATTTCCAGACTAATTGACCAATAAAATTCTCCTCTCCGAACAATTCATCAAGGAGCTTACGGAGGTTATGCACCTCATGGTCATCGATGGATACGAAAATGATCCCATCGTCCCGGAGCAGATTCCGAGCGAGCTTGAGCCTCGGATACATCATGTTGAGCCAGTTGGTGTGATAGCGGCCCGACGTTTCCGAGTTTGCTGAGAGCTTGAAGCCTTCATCATCGACCTGTCCTGTATACTTGAGGTAAGTATCGAGGTTATCTTGGAACTTGTCAGGGTAGATGAACTCCTTGCCGGTGTTGTAGGGCGGGTCGATGTAGATCATCTTCACTTTGCGGTGGTAGTTCTTCTGCAAGAGCTTGAGCACTTCGAGGTTGTCGCCCTCGATGAAGATGTTCTTCGTTATGTCCCAGTTTACCGACTCATTAGGACACGGACGCAGCGTCCCAGCTGATGGCATCTGTGCAATTTGTCGGGCTTTGCTCTTACCGTGCCAGGTGAAGGAGTAGCGTTCCTCTCGATCATCGATGTACTCGCCCAGCGTCTCCTTGAGGGCATCGACGTTGATGGTCCCATCGCCAAACACCTCTGGGAACAACTCTCGGAGTCGTTCCACGTTTTTAGCGACGATGTCTGGTGACGAGCCATCCTGTTTGGTGAACTTGTCCATGTTCTTGTTCCTTCTCTTTATGATAGAGTCGCTTTGACTTGAGCCAGGCGACCTTCAAGTTCATTGATGCGTGTGTTCAACTCGACCTGCTCTACGAATCGCTCTTCTTTGCGGATAGCTACCCGTAATCGAGTAAGCTCTCTCTCCAGGGAATGGTACTTCTCCAGCAGCTTCCGCTGTTTCTCCTCAGAGAGTCCGAGTGGCTCTCCGATGCGGCCTGTCAGCTCAGCAACGTTGCGAGCGAGCACCGCTCGGACCATGCCGCTATAGAAGTTGAGGAAGTCGGCCTGTG
>CAKZKQ010000467.1 GCA_937123825.1 uncultured Pseudomonadota bacterium | reverse complement strand
AATGAGCGCGGTCGATTCACACAGGCGGCTTTGTTGAACACACGCGGTGGATTCGAGCAAGTGGCTTCGCTGGGGAACGTAATTTATCCCGCAGGTGACGTTGTTGAGTCACCGTGACTGAACCACCAAAGGCCCCACGCAAAACCCAAGCAATTCAAAAAGAAAAGAGAAGGAACGACGGGTTTGGGGCGAGCAATGATGGATGTCAGACGCCTGACGGACGAGCGCAGCCATAGCAGCGCTATTGCAAGTGAAGTTCTGTGGTGTCTGACGCCATCAGGGCCGCCCCAAACGCCCCAAACTTCAGGGGGTTCCTAGCTTTGCGATGCGCCAGTCGGTGCCGGCGGTGCCGTCCATCAGTTCGATGCCTTGCGCGGCGAGCTCGTCGCGGATTTGGTCGGCCAGGGCCCAGTCGCGGTCGGCGCGTGCCTGGGTGCGGTCTTTGATGCGTTGTTCGATCTGTGCGCCATCGATGCCGAGGGCTTCGGCGCGTTTGTCGCGCAGGGCGCGCAGTGCTTCTTCGGGGAAGCGCTGCATGACGCCCAGGACCTGACCGGCCTGAACGATGCAGGAGCGCACGGCGGCCAGTGTGTAGGCCACATCGGGTTTGGGCTTCTTCTTGTTCTTGGTCAGTTCGTTGGCGGCTTTGGCCAGCTCTCCCAGGGGCACCAGCGCCAGGGGGAAGTTGAAGTCGTCGCACATGGCGGCGTGGAAGTGGTCAAAGAAGGCCTCGATGGGCTTGGCGGCGGGTGCGACGAGGTTGCCGCGATCGGGGATGGAGTCGGTCTTGGCCAGGGCCTGGTTGATGCGGTCGAGGGTGCTGTAGAGGTACTCCAGGCGGCCGTGGGCTTCTTCCATCATCTTCACGGAGTAGGTGATGGGTTGGCGGTAGTGGGTGGTGAGCATGAAGTAGCGCACGACCTCGGGATCGTAGACTTTGAGGACATCGCGCACGGTCCAGAAGTTGCCAAGGGACTTGGACATCTTCTCGACGATGGCGTCCTGGCTGTCTTCTTTGACGACGTTGACCATGCCGCCGTGGAGCCAGTAGTTGACGTAGGGTTTGCCGGTGGCGCCTTCGGACTGGGCGATCTCGTTTTCGTGGTGCGGGAAGGCCAGGTCGTTGCCGCCAGCGTGGATGTCAAAGGTTTCGCCCAGGTGGTGCATGCTCATGGCGGAGCACTCGATGTGCCAGCCGGGACGTCCGGCGCCCCAGGGGGATTCCCAGGCGGGTTCGCCGGGTTTGGAAGACTTCCACAGGGCAAAGTCAAAGGGGTTTTCTTTGTTGGGGTCGGCGGCGATGCGCTCGCCGGCGCGCAGTTGGTCGAGGCGTTGGCCAGAGAGTTTGCCGTAGTCTTTGAAGCGGTCGACGCGGTAGTAGACGTCGCCGTTGGCGGCGGGGTAGGCCATCTCGCGTTCGATGAGGCGGTCGATGAGCGCGATGATCTCATCGATGTGGGTGGAGACCTTGGGTTCGACGTCGGCGGAGGCGACGCCGAGCGCGCCCATGTCTTCGTCGAGGGCCTCGATGAAGCGCTGGGCCAGCGCCAGGGGGTCTTCGCCGCACTTGTGGGCGCGGGCGATGATTTTGTCGTCGACGTCGGTGTGGTTGCGCACAAACTTCAGGTCAAAGCCAAGCGCCCGGATGTAGCGGGCGATGACATCAAAAGAGATGAAGGTGCGGGCATGGCCGATGTGGGTGTAGTCGTAGACGGTGACGCCGCAGACGTACATGCTCACCTTGCCCTCTTCGATGGGCTTGAAGGGCTCTTTGGAGCGGCTGAGCGTGTTGTAGATCTGCAGGCGGCTGGGGTCTGCCCCGGTCATGGGTTCAATGGTGTCGATGTCGTCGCCGTCTTGCGGGAAGAGGGGGCCAGGCGGGGTGATGTCCACGGTGCGCCGTCTCCTTTTGATGCGCTCGCGCTTGTGGGGTCGCCAAAAGGGAGGGTCACAAGCGCGCGGTTTTAATGTCTAGGGCTGTGGGGGTTGCCGATGATGTCCTCGATAACGGCCTCGAGATCATGTCGTAGGGGCCGCGTTGGTGGGTGGCGTTGCCTGGCCAGCGGGTGTTCTGTGTGAGGGGGCCGGTGTGCGGCGAGGGCACATTTGAAGGCCTTCATCCATTGTGAATGACGCGTTGGTGGCAGCGACACCTGGCAGATCCATGCCCATGGTTGTGTCGTATGTTTTGGGTGACGCGGGTGAACCTGCGTCATTTAGGTGCAGAAGAAAGCCCCAAAATGATGCGAGACGCAAGCCTATTGGGGGCCAAGGGGTCGCTTTCGTGGTGGCGGGGCGGATCTCCTTGTGGATGTGGGGTGGTGTGTGCGGGGCGGTGAGGGAGTGTGTTTTGGGGCCTTATTTTTGGTCTTGGAGGGGCTGTGGAGGTTGCTGGGGGCGGCCGTGGTGGGTTAGAACGCTTGGTTAAGGTTGCTTCCATTGAAATAAATGACGGCTCGTGTTAACTGTTTTATTCATTGTGGAGCCGTGTGTCAGAACCCAGAGGAAGGCTGTGCATGTATAAGCTGGTCATTGAAGACGACGAAGGTAAGACAACCAATGTCCCTGTCGTCCGCGATGAAATCACCATAGGTCGCAAGGATGGCAACACCATTCGCCTGACCGAGCGCAATGTCTCGCGCCAGCACGCCCGATTGTATACCGAAGATAAAAAGGTCTACATCGAGGACGTGGCCAGCCGTTATGGAACCAAGTTCAACGGCGAAAAGATCAAGGCCCGACGCCAGTTCAAAGAAGGCGACGTGGTGATGATCGGGGAT
>CAKZKQ010000466.1 GCA_937123825.1 uncultured Pseudomonadota bacterium | reverse complement strand
GATCGCGGGCCGCTTGTTGAGCGACATCCGCCCCCTGCCCGAAGACTTCAACCCCGAGCAGACTGTGGGCGACTCCATTTTGATGTGGGGGCTCATCAAGATCATCTTTGGCGCCATTCCTGAGGGCTCCGACGTCTTCCTTCACCCCATGGCCTACGCCGGGTGGGTGGGGATGTTTGTGACGGCCTTCAACCTGGTGCCGTTGGGGCAGCTCGACGGCGGTCACATCGCCTACACCCTCTTTGGAGAGCGCTTCAACAAAGTGGCGCCCGTGCTCCTGGGCGCGCTGGTGGTGCTGGGCATCACGGTCTTTCCCGGTTGGATGGTGTTGGTGGTCTTTCTCTTCTTTATTGGCCACCGTCACCCACCCATCATGACGGACGAGCGCCTGGAGGGGCCCGACCGTCTGGCGGGTTATGGGGCGCTCTTGCTCTTTGTGTTGACCTTTGTGCCCAAGCCCTTCAACGTGGACCTTTGGAGCCTCTTTTCGGGATGAATCTGCCAGTGTCTGTTGTCTAAGTGCGGGTGCATGGCGAGGGCGTTCACGGGCAGGCGAGAAGGAAAGCCGATGAAGTTTCAGTGCGAGGCGTGCGGTCATCTGGGAGAAGCGGCGCAGATCAAGCCTGTGGCCGGTGGTGTGGCGCTGGTCTGTGCCGAGTGCGGCCATGAGAACAGCCTGGGGGCCGCCCCTGCAGCATCTGCGCCCCCGGCGGCATCTGAAGCGCCCAAAGCCCCGTCTTCCGAGCCCTCCGCAGCCCCACCCGAGCCCGTCGTGCCGTCTGAAGAAGCCCTGGAGGCAGAGGCGGCCAAGGTGATGATGGGCGCAACCGCCCAGCGCAGCTCCAAACCCCAGTCCGGCGGGCTGATTCCGTCGCCTCCGCCGCCCGACCCCATGCGGGCACTGCAAAAGTCTGGGTTGAAGGTCGATGTGGGCCAGGGGCCGGTTCGGTGTCCCAAGTGTGGTTACCGCCAGCAAAGGCCAACCTCATGCCAGAAATGCGGCCTGGACTTAAGCCGCCCCGATCTGGGCACCGCGCCCTGGGAGAAGGTGCCGCCGGAAAAGGCCGACGCCGCTCAGATGCTTGATGCCGCCTGGGAGGCGCTCCTTGAGGGCGACGCCATTCTGGACCCCAAAGCGCGCGAGGGCTTCATCAACAAGGCCTCCGCCACCGGCCTGCTGGACCGCGCCGCGCGCCGCTTTCGCTTCTTTGCCCAGGACCACGACGGCACCGAGCGCGGCAACGCCGCCGCCGAGTCCCTGGGCCGTCTGGTTGAGCGGATGCACGTCGAGTTTGTGTCCGTGCAGGGGATGGGCTCCACCAAGGATGCGTACGCCGAGCGCGCCAAGCAGGTCCGCAGCGGCCTCTACGTGGTGGCCATCTTGATGTGTCTGGGCGTGGTGGCGCTGGCGATGGTGATCTTCAAGCCCTTTTGAGTCCCTGCAGCGGCCCAGCGCCGTGGTCATGAAGTCCACAACACCCCAAACTCCTCTCATACCATCTTCCACCATCTGGCGAGCCTGTCTGGGCCGCAGGAGACCCTCATGCGCGAGTTTGAATGGATCGAATGGCTCTCATCCCGCACCGCAGGGCTCGACGGCGTGAGCCTGGGCATTGGAGACGACGCAGCCGTTTTGGACCAGGGCCGCTTTGATCTGGTGGCGCTCGACACCATGGTCCAGGGGGTCCACTTCCGGCTGGACTTCTCCAGCCCCTTTGACGTCGGCTGGAAGCTCCTGGCCTCCAACTTAAGCGACATCGCCGCCATGGGCGGTCGGTGCGGACCTTATCTTTTGGGCATGAGCCTTGGCAAAGACGCCGACGAGGCCTTCATCCAGGGTTTTGTCCAGGGCCTTGAAGCCGCCGCCAAGGCGTTGGTCCCCGGCAACCTGTCCGTGGGGCCGATTGGCGGAGACACCACCCGCAGCCCAGGCCCCACCATCTTGTCCTTGACGCTCCTGGGACAATCCCCGTCCAAGACATCCGCACCCGACTCAGTCTCGCGCGCGTCTTCTGGCGCTGTGCTGCGCAGCGGCGCCAAACCCGGCCACAAGGTCGGCGTCATTGGCCACCTTGGCGGTGCCGCCGCTGGGTTGGAGGTGCTGCTGCGGGATGCTCCGGGGCAAGACGGGCCCTGGGCAAACCTGGTCAAAGCCCACCGCCGCCCCCACCCGTGGTGTGAGATGGGCGAGTTGCTGGGAGAGTTGGGGTTGGCCAGCGCGATGTTGGACGTCAGTGATGGGTTGGCTCAGGATCTGGGCCACATCCTCAAGGCGTCTGCGGTGGGGGCCAGGCTTGAGTTGGGGGCGGTGCCGCTGATGCCAGGCGTCAAAGAGTGTGCCGAGGCGCTGGGTGGCGACGCGCTGGCATGGGCCTGCGGCGGCGGAGATGACTACGCGCTGGCGTTGACGGCGCCGCCAGAGGCTGTGGCCCAGATCGAGGCGCTGGCCGCACAAAAAGGGGCGCCGGTGGCCTGGATCGGCGTGTGTTGGGAGCCATCAAAGGGTATGGTGTGGATCAACAAAGCGGGCCAGCGCGTGCAGCCCGGCGCCCAGGGCTACGAACACACCTTTGGCGACAAGAGCACGTAAGCGCGCACCTGGTGTCAGCATCGCCCCATCGCCAAGCGGTGGCCGATGGGCACAGAGCGCGCTGGCCACAGCGGCCTGAGGGCAGGCTGGTTTCCAAAAGGGTGGTGGAAGCATGGCAGACTCCAGTGGCAGTCGACGGGTTCTTCGTCCGCAAAACAACCACGCCGACATGGAAGTGTTGGCCAGATATTGGGAGCAGGTGGTGGTCCCTCAATGGGAAGCTCGCCTGGTCCCCGGTCTGGTCGAGGCCATGGTCTTGCCCAAGACAGGCTCCGTCCTGGTCGCCCGCTGTCGAACGGGCTACGCCGCCCAACTCCTTGTCGAGCGGCTGCCCGACGCCGTGCGCTGCATGGCCATTGACGCCAACCGAGACATGCTCGACATCGCCCGCAACCGCCTATTGCCCGAAGGGCGACGGATTTGGTGGGAGTCGCGCGAAGTGGACCCGTTGCCCTACCAGGACGACGTCTTTGGCGCCAGCATCTGCGCCTCAGGGCTGACCACCAAGGATGACCTGCACCGCGTGGGCCGAGAGTTGGCGCGCGTGACGACCAGCGGCGGCCATGTGGGGATGGTGGTGTCCATGTCCAACACCTTCCAGGCGTTCTACGACCTGCTGCGCGAAGCGATGCTGCGCCATGGTCTGGTGCATCTGGAGCCCGAACTGAACGCGTTTGTGGACAACCTCATTGATCCCGACGCGTTGAGGTTCAACCTGGGCGCCGCAGGGGTGCGTGACGTGCAGATGCGCGTGCAATCCTGGCCGGTGTCCTTTGAAAACGGGGCGCGACTTTGGAACGATCGCCTGATCGCCTCACTCTTCATGCCCTCTTGGGCCAAAATCTGCCCGGACAGAGAACTGCGCGACCAGCTCTTTGAGTACATCGCCTCGGCGCTGGACACCTATTTTCACGGCTACAAAATTGAGTTGGAAGTGTGCGCGGCGTGGGTCATCGGTCGAGTGTGAGCGCTGGGGATGGACTCAGCGTTTGGTGACCAGCTCGTGCTTCTTGAGCAGCTCGCGCAGGTGGTAGCGGGTCAGGCCAGCGGTGCGGGCGGCCTGTGAGATGTTGCCATTGTGGTTCTGGATGAGTTGGCTCATGTAGACGCGCTCAAACCAGTCCAGGATGTTTTGCTTGGCCTCTTTGTAGCTCAGGTCAAAATCGACGCTGATGCCATCGGAGGTGGTGCTCGCGGTGGGTTCGGCGGCGACGGGCTGCTGGGGTGCTGGGGCGACCGACATCAGCGAGTTGCCCAGGTGCAGGTCCTGGCGCATGATGGCCGGTCCATCGCTGAGGTTGTAGGCCCGCTCCATGACGTTCTTGAGTTCGCGGACGTTGCCGGGCCACCCGTGTTGGGCCAGCGCTTCGAGCGCCTCAGGCGACAGGCGCAAGCGACGCTGGGTGTGGTGCTTCTGGCTGAAGAGTTCCAGAAAGTGGTTGGCCAACAGGCCGATGTCTTCGTTGCGGCTGCGCAGCGGCGGCAGCGTCAACTGAATGACCGAGAGGCGGAAGTAGAGGTCCTCGCGGAAGCCGCCCTCGGCGACCATCTTGCGCAGGTCCCGGTTGGTGGCGGCCACGACGCGGACGTCGGTGCGGATGGTGCGGTCACCGCCGACGCGCTTCAACTCGCGGTTTTCCAACACGCGCAGCAGCTTCGGCTGGAGGTCGATGGGCAGCTCGCCGATCTCGTCCATGAAGATGGTGCCGCCGTTGGCTTGCTCAAAAACACCCCGGTGTTGGGAGACCGCGCCTGTAAAAGCCCCCTTTTCATGGCCAAAGACCGTCGACTCCATCAAATCGCGGGGAATGGCCGAGCAGTCGAGGACCACAAAAGGCCCCGACTTGCGCCTGGACATCATATGAATCGAGTGCGCCACGCGCTCCTTGCCCGTGCCGGTCTCGCCGCCGACCAGAACAGTCAGATCCGACGGGGCGACCTTCTCCAGGGTGGCAAAGATGCTGCGCATGGGCACCGAGCGTCCCAGGATGTCCCCAAAGCGGTCCTCTTCGCTCAGCGGCAGCTCGACCGTCTCGGCCGAGGGCTGAAAGACAAAGGTGGTGTTGCCCGCCTTGAAGGTGCAGTCGGGCGCGAGGATGGCTTCGCGGATGCGCAGTCCCTCGTAGGTGACCCCGTTGGTGCTGCCCAGATCCCGCAGCACGTAGCCCCCTTCATTGACAGCGATTTCAAAGTGCGTGCCCGAGATGGCGTTGTCGGCCAGCGACAGGTCGTTGACGCTGGAGCGCCCGACGTAGACCTTGAGCTTGCCGATCGTGATCTCTTTGCCGCGATCGGGGCCGTCCACAACGCGCAGGCTGGCTTTTCGCAGGTGCCTTGCTGTCGGGCGTCGGTCGACAAAGACGGTGCTCAGAGCCGGGTTATTGCCGTAGTCGGTCATACGCTTCTCGATCCGAGGGTGAGGGTCCGTGTGAGGTCTATCATAAGTTGTATTACGCCCTTGCGGACGCGAAGTTACCACAAAGAGCATTTGACTGTCACGGTTGCCAGAGCCTATTCCCAAAGCACCCCCGGGAAGCTGCTGGCCCCCGACGGGGTTCTTTCTAAGCGGCGATGATTGAATCTCGCCGCACTTCCCCAGGGACGCCGTCGTCCGGCCTGCATCTGCCAGACGACCCTGGGACAACCCGAACTCGACGGCCTTGGTGTGTGCCCTCCAGGTAAGGAGCGCGCATCACGCGCAGGCTGGCGAGCGCCGACAGTGTCAGGAGCCATGGCAGGCAAATCCAAGAAGACGTCCTCTTCTTCCAAAGGCAAAAAACCGCGCCGCAGTCGCAAAAAAGGGGCATCCGCTGCAGACAAGCGCCCCTCGTTCTTCATCCGCGCGCTGCGCTACCTGGTCATTTTGGTGATTCTGGGCGGTTTGGCCGGCGTGGGCGGGTTGGTGGGGCTCTTTAGCTACCACGGCCGCGATCTGCCGGCGATCTTCAAGCGCGAAGACTTCAAGCCCAGCCAGATCACCCGCGTTTACAGCAAAGACGGCCACTTGATCGACGAGCTGGTCGCCCCCGACGGCCGCCGCACCGTGGTGGCCTTCAAAGACATCGCCCCCCACATGCGCGACGCCATCCTGGCCGCCGAGGACGCCGACTTCTATCGGCACCAGGGCCTCGACTATTACGGCATGGTCCGCGCGCTCTACTACGCCGTGCGCTACGATCGCATGCAGGGCGCCAGTACGATCACCCAACAGGTCGTCAAGAACCTGGTGCTGACCCCCGAGCGGACCCTCAAGCGCAAAGTCCAGGAGATCATGTTGGCGCGCCAACTCGACGATCGCCTGGAAAAGGACGATATCCTCTACATCTACCTCAACCAGATCTACTTTGGGCACGGCAACTACGGCGTCGAAGAAGCCGCGCGCTTCTACTTTGGCAAGCGCGCCGCTGAGCTGAGCCTCTCCGAGTCCGCCACGCTGGCCGGTCTGGTTCAGTCCCCAGAGCGCCTCAGCCCTGCCAAGCACCCCAAGCGCTCCCTCCAACGCCGTCGCTACGTCCTGGAGCAGATGTGGAAGAAGGGCTTCATCTCTGAGGCCGAAGCGCGCACCGCCACAAGCGACCCCGTCAAGGTCGTCGGCCGCAAAGAGCGCTCGCCGTTTCTCTACAAAGCCCCCTACTACACCGCCCACGTCCGCCGTGAGCTTGAGCGCCGTTTTCCCGACCAGGAGATCGCCGCCATGGGCCTGCGGGTCACCGTGGCTGTGGACATGGACAAGCAGCTTCAGGCCCAGCAATCGCTGCGCGATGGGCTGCGGGCGCTCGACGAGCGAAAGGGCTTCTATCGACCCATCAAGACCCTC
>CAKZKQ010000465.1 GCA_937123825.1 uncultured Pseudomonadota bacterium | reverse complement strand
TTGGCACGTTGCACCTTCACGCTCTCATGCAGCCGCTTGGCATCGGCCAAGGTGGTTCCAGCCCGCGATGGGCTGAATGAGGCGGTGGCTCCGCCCTTGTTGCGCCGCGAGGGATCGAGATTGGCCTCGATCCAGGTCAGCCCCTCGGCCAACGCCGTACCGGGGATGTCCTCGACGCCTTCCATCAACTTGATGAGCTTGTCATGGTCCTGGGGGCGCACGGGGGCAAAGCCCACGCCGCAGCTTCCCATCACAGCCGTGGTCACGCCGTGGTAGCACGACGGCGCCAACTCCTCATCCCAGGAGACCTGTCCGTCGTAGTGGGTGTGAATGTCCACAAACCCAGGCGTCACAATGTGGCCCGTGGCGTCGATGTGGCGCGTGGCGTCTCCCGGACATTCGCCGACAGCAACAATGACACCGTCTTTGATGGCCACGTCCGCGCGGCGCGCGTCGGAGCCGGTGCCGTCAATGACCATACCACCTGTGATCTTGATATCGTATTCCATAACCTTGGTACCCCTTTTGCCAGGTTTTCATTGTTGTCTCATTGGGGACTTTAACATGAATCACGTTCGCAGAATAGCACTTTGGTGGTTTTTCGTGCGGTTTTGATGTGCTTTTGTTGTGAATGGTCAGTAATTTCAATGGGTTAGATGGTTTTAGGTGGGTAGACTGATGGGTCTAGGCCAGTTGGTGTGCAGTGTGGGATGTTGACCGGATGCTTTGTTGGGGGCCGATTGAGACGGGCAGGGAAGGATTTGTTGATAGTTGTTGATTGGTTTGTTGGGTTTTCGGCTTGAGCCTGTCATTGGGGGAGAAAACCCCTGGTTTGTGTGGTGTTGAGGGCTTGGGGCGCTGCTTTTTGAGGCTGCGGCGACTGGTTGGTGGCGTCGAAGGGGTGGCCCGGTTATAGTGGCCAGGTCAATCTTGTGTGGGGTTCAAGGACGAATGGAACACCTCGAAGAAAGGCCCAGGGATGAGGGCCGGACGCTGGGCGAGTTTGCTTTTCAGGTGGTGTGCGCGAGGGCGCGGCGAGGATTTTCGCCGTTGGATCGCGACACGCTGCGTGGGATCTTGACCCGGTGTGGACTCAGGGTGCGGGATTTGCGGGGTTTGGCGCGCTATCCTGTGGCTCTGGTCAATGAAAATGAAGGCTCTGAGCAAGAGATAGAGCGCTTTAGCGCCATCTTCTCGCAGGCCGTCATTGAGCAGGCCGCCTCCATTGAGCCCGGCCGTGGCCGCGATGCCTTTGTGCGCCGTATGGCGGACATCATCGCCCAACTCCACCAGCATACACCTTACCGTTTTGCGGGTGATGAGCCCTCCCAACACGTTCAGCTCGCGCGGCGGATCATGGTCAACGCCGGGCTCCAGCCGGGGCCCGTGCAGGCGCTCGAGGCGCTCGAAGAGGCGCTCAGCGCCGTGATTCAGCCTGCCGCCCCTGAGGCGGTGGTGGTGCCGACCCCGACGGCCCCGTCGGTCGAGCAGCTTCGCAGCCGCCCGGTGCTCTTCAAGCTGCGCCCGGCGCCGCCGCAGCGTTTGGCCGCCGCGCAGCTTATCCTGGAGCAGTCGCTGCCAGCGTTGGGCGCGGCGCCCAGGTTGCCCATCAGCCCGTTGCCCGAAGCGGTGGTGCCTGCATTGTCGCGCCCCGACGCCCATTGGCATCTTTATATAGAGCCGGCTGTCTTGCCGATGCCGCAGCTTGAAGAGTCCAAGGCGCCGTCTCTCTTGAGGTCGCCCCCGTGGCCCAGACGCGCTCCCAAAACACCGCCGGCCCCGACCGTGCGGCTCGTCCCTGAGCCCGAGCCGCCCTCGGAGCCCACCACCGAGTTTGAGGCCATGCCCGACAGCGGCATGGACGCCATAGAGGCCGAACTCATCACCCAAATCATGAGTTCTTTGGAGCCAGCGTCACCGACCGCGCCGCTGGAGCCAACGCCGCAGCAGGAGCCTGTCGTGCCGCCCTGGGCGGTGCCGGTGGCCGAGTCTCCTTTTGAGGACGAACCCGAGGTGATCGATCTGGCCCAGGAGCCAGTCATCGAAGTGCCGGTCTTTGCCGAGCCCGAATTAGACGACGAGATCACCATGGTGGCGCCGATCCCCTCGTTTGAGCCCCCCTCAGAGCCGCTGCCTGAGCCTTCGGTTGCGCTCAGCGAGCTTTTCCCCAGGGGTCAGCTTGAACATCCACCCGAGGAGCCGCCTCAGGGCTTTGTCCGGCGAGCGCCTGAGCCTGTGCCCGAACCCGAGTTTGAACCGTTTTTTGAGCCCGAGCCGCCTCGGACAGAGCCCATCAAAGCGCCTGCGGCGCCCACTGTGGTCGACGCGCCGGCGATCGTCGCGCCCCAGACCCCTGAGGATTTTGCGGAGCTTGTGCCGGTGGAGCCCTGGGTGAGGACCCTGGGGTTTGCGCTGACGTCCTTGGGGGCCTTTTGTGGAGGCGGGTTCTTTCTGGCGGGTCTCTACTACCGCATCACGTTCATGGCGCTCTTGATTGGGCCTGCGCTGATCATGGCGGGCTTGCTGGCCGACGCCATGCTCCACATCTGGGCCCAGCGCCGCCAAAACCACTGAACTCAGGCCCGGCGCTGGCCATATGCCTTCGTGTGCACTGACCATCCGCATTTTGGCATCATGACTGATACCATGGTGGTCGAACCGCTTTGGGTCGTCCTCTATTAGGAATAATTGGTCCGCCTGTGTGAATATTCAAGGCGGGAGGACGTCAACACGGCACGGTTCGATGGAAGGACCGCGCAGAGGAAGGGCGCAGGGCATGTCAGTCACCACCTGACAGGCCCTCTGATGTAGGGGTGACTCCAACACGGCCAGAGCCGATCGCCATCGGTCAGGTGGGGGTTGTGGGTTGTTCCTTACACGTCGGACGGCGGGCCGACGGGAGGTCGAAGATATATGATGCGCAACAAACTGATCCTGGCGCTGGGTTTGACGTGGGCGTTGTTGATGGGGTCCGGGTGTCTGGTGGTCGATGACGGCTGCTACGAGACGTGTGACACCTACTGTGACGTCTACTGTGATTCTTGGGGCTATTGCTGGGAAGAGTGCTGGGACGAGTGCTACTGCACCGAATACTACGACGAAGTCGTCGAAGACGAATATTACGAAGAAGACGAGTGCCGCCGCGATCAGGACTGCGGCGAGGGCTTTGTGTGTGAGGATGGCCTGTGTGCCGAGCTTGAGGAGCCCGACGAGCCTCGCGGCGATGTGGGCTTCTGCCAGGGATGCCGCGAGGCGTCGGACTGCGCTGAAGAAGGGGCCATGTGCATCCAGCTCAGCGCCCAGGAGCGGGTCTGCACCCGCGTCTGTGAGGCCAACACCGACTGTCCCCGTGGTTTTGAGTGCGCCGAGGTCAGCCGAGAGGCCGACGCCACGCGCCAGTGTATCCCTGTGGTCGATGATGAAGGCGTCCGCGCTTGCTTTGCCGATGAGCCCGACGAGCCTGCCTGCATGCTCAACACTGACTGCGGCGATGATCACATTTGCGTTGATGGTCAGTGCGAGCCCCACGAAGAGCCTCCCCCCACGTCCTGTGTCCTTGATGCAGAGTGTGCCCAGGGCGAGCGCTGCATCGATGGCGCGTGCACCACGCCGGTGACCTCTTGTGAGACGAGCGCCGATTGTCCTGAAGGCCGCGCCTGCATGAGCGGCTCCTGTGTGGAGGTCGAGTGCTTCAACTCGGGTGATTGCCTGGACGGTCAGGTGTGCGTCAACGCCGCTTGCCTGGCAGCCTGCGAGAGTGGCCAGGAGTGCGCCGAAGGGTCTGTCTGTGATGCCCTGGGCTTCTGTGTGGAGGACCCTGACGCCGAGCCGGAGCCCGAGCCTGAGTGCGAGGACGACGCGGCGTGTGGTGAAGGGGCCATTTGTGAGGAGGGTGTGTGCCTGGCCGGTTGCACCGACAACTGCCAGTGCAGCGCCGGGCTGAGCTGCGACGCCGGTCGCTGTGTTGAAGCCGCCGCCCCTGAGTCCTGTGAGGCCGACTGCGATTGCCCCAGCGGCATGGCTTGCAGCGAAGGCCTCTGCGCGAGCCTTTGATGCTCTCCCAGACGTGGGCACATCAGCGCCCGCGTCTGTCCAACATTTAAAGACCCCTCCCGAGCCCTCGGCATCTGACGTCGAGGGCTTTTTTATTGTTGGAGGTCCTTTGGTTGTCTGGGGGAGGGTGGGGCAATACCAAGATGCAGACGAAAGGCTTGCTTTGAGGCGAGCAATAACGGATGGCAGGGGCCGAAGCTCTTAGGCAAGAAGCCACAGGTTTGGGGCGAGCAATGATGGATGCTAGAGGCCTCAGGACGAGCGAAGCTGTAGCAGCGCTACCGCAA
>CAKZKQ010000464.1 GCA_937123825.1 uncultured Pseudomonadota bacterium | reverse complement strand
TGGTCCGCCTTGAAGACGGCGCCGCCCAGTACGACTGGATCTCCTTCTTTGCGGGCGACACCGAAGTCGGCGCCATCTACGAAGCCGGCACGCTCAACCGCATCGGCGAGATCAGCGATGGCGACATCAAGGGCTGCGGCGCTGGCGGCGATGACGCCAACAACGACGACAACGGTGACGACGACCCCAACAACGACACCCCGGTCGAGCCTGTGCCCGTCGAGTGCTCCTTTGCAGAGCCCTGGCCCGTGGCCGACACCAGCAACGACCTCGAAGACTTCGTCACCAACGAGCGCAACATCGACGCCGACAACGCCGCTGGCCTCAGCGACCTGGACCAGCGCCAGATCTTCGAAGCCCTGGTTCACCTCCAGACTGGCATCGAGGGCGAAGACTTTGATGTGGTCTTTGACACCGCCGACGGCGGCGAGTTCATCCTCTCGGACGTAACCGCCGACGGCCAGGACTTTGACTGGGTGACCTGCTTCCTTGGCGACACCGAGGTCGGCGTGGTCTTTGACGCCGACACCCTGACCATCGTCGCCGAAATCAGCGACGGCGACATCCTCTCCTGCACCGCCCAGTGAGACCAGGTTTTGTCTGACAGTTGTCCCAAGTTCCACTTGTCAGACTAAAACTAAAGCGCAGACCGCCCGCGAAGCGCTGCCCAAACCTCCACGGACAACGCCAGGGCGGGATCCGGCGGCCGGTGGCGGCATAAAACGACGCCCGTCGCAGCCCCGCGCCCCCTACCCACATCCTTCACCACTTCAAACGCCTACAACACCCCTTTGGATTCGGGGTGTTGAGCACGAAGGCCCATGCCTGCAAGGCGCGCGGTCTTTTCAATCCGCGTCTGACGCGTGGCCTGACGCTTGGCCGACTTGATCCACCACAAAATGGTCTTCTTGTTCGAGGCCGTAAACGCCTCAAAGTGCCCCCTGGCCCCTGGCGTGCTGTCGAGCGCCGCCGCGAGGTCATCGGGGACCACCAACGCCTCCACGTCATCGAGCAGCGTCCAGGAACCGTCGGCCTTGGCGGCGTCAACGACGGCCTGACCCGCTGG
The DNA here is from genome assembly GCA_937123825.1 of uncultured Pseudomonadota bacterium. Classification (GTDB taxonomy): domain Bacteria; phylum Myxococcota_A; class Bradymonadia; order Bradymonadales; genus CAKZKQ01. The sequence goes on along the minus strand of CAKZKQ010000464.1, from coordinate 12,957 downwards.
CATCATCAGCCCCTCGGCCTCCAAATCCTTCAGATGCTTTTTGTTGCGGGCGCTCCAGTGACTGCCGGGCTTTCGCGGCGAGAGGCGTTGCATCTTGCGGTCGCCATCCAACTTGCGCGCCTGACTGTCGATCCACCCAAAACACAGCGCCTGACGCACAATGTCGTCCCAGGACACGTGATGCTCGGGGCGATGCTTCTTCCAGGTCACCAACCAGATGGACTCGGACTGTTGGTGGTGCTCTTGAAGCCACTGGCGCAGCGCCGCCACGCTCTTGACCTCCACACGCTCATGCTCTGCCATGATCTCAGCCTTCCCTTCTTGCAGTCTCTTCCAGAACTCGCCTGCAGGTGCAATCCAGACCAATGTCCTCTATACAAAATCCACCAGCAATCTCCCAGACCCACCACAGAACCACATCATGAAGCACCTCCAAACCCCAACCACGCTCCTGATGATCGCCGTACTGAGCGGATTTGGCCTCCAAAGCTGCGGAGGCGGCGCCAACCACGTGCGCATGGCCCCAGCATCACCGGACGAAGGCCAACAATGCGTTTGGACCCAAAGCCCGCTGACGCGTGAACTGGAGCTTGCCCCCCACGGCGCCCCCATGGGACTGCTGGAAATCGACCCCTTCGCGCACCAGTTCGCCGAAGGCTCCGGCGAGTCTCTTCAGGCCACGCTCACGCTGCAACCATCGCCGCTGAACCTCAACGTCCAGGCCGGAGACCGACAGGTTCAACTCAACACCCACCTCGCCCCGCGCATCCTGGAGCGCTTCTTTTACTGGAAAGGCGCTCAAAACCGCGTCGTGGACGGGGTTTTTCGTCTCTATGCCCATACAAAAGTGGGGTTGATGGAGGCAAACGGCGCCGCGTTGACCATCTACCTCTCGCCGGATCTGCATCGAAAGTACAAAACCAAGCGGCTGCCCAAAGCCCGCGTGAGCTGCGCCGAGCTGCTCCTGGAGCCCGACGAGAGCATCCCCGATGACGACTCACAAGACGGCAAAGCCACCCTCATGGCCATCACCGGAGACGCGCCGCTGCCGCTGCGGGCACACCACGATGCCCCCATTCACGGCCACATCCAAACCCATCGCCTTGGCCAACTCCAACGCCGCCTTCAAGCCTACGAAAGCCACCAGGGACAAACGCGGGTCCTGATCAGCATCGACGAACACGACCTGGAGCTTCAAGGCTGGGTCCCCTCAGACCGACTCGAAAAAGACAACACTCTGGTCGCCAGCATCGGCGGCGGCGGTTTTGGGATGAGAGGAGGACACCACAAGAACGTCTTCGCCTGCCCGCACAACGTTCAACTGCTGCTCAAACACCAGGACGCCGTCTACTCCGTGGGCACCATTCGCCCCAACACACACATCAAAGTCCTCAAACCCACGCCATCCCAAAAAAACACCAACCACCCCACCATCCAACTCCCCACCGTCCCCTGGCTCCACACTCGCCAGAAAGCCAAGCTGGCCATTCAACGCGACGAACTGGCCTCCTGCCGCCGCCTCCAATAAGCCACAGGGGACATGCCAAAAGACAACCCCACCGCAATGCAAAGAGCTTCATCATCACGGGATAAAACATCCTGAAATATATCCCGCACTTGCCGTCATTGTAGCTTCGGAAACTTGATGAAATCTAAACCCCGAAAGGAACAATGAATTCAACGTGTTCACACGCCACAACCATGGTGGTGGTCAGTCTTATCGGCGCAGCATCACAAAGCTGCTCTCAAACCCACCACACGCATGACAAACCTCCGCTGAACAACGAACAGCCGAGTTGTGTCTGGCCGCAAATCCAACCTGAGCAAGAGATAAAGTTGCTCTACCAAGAGACCCCTGACGTCTATGTGAGCATAGAACCGCCATCAAACCGCCAATCAGACCTTTTTAATAACACCTTCACGCTCAACACCAAGCCTTTTGGTGTGGCGCTCAATCTCCACAGCCAACATGTTGGTTTGCAGTTCTTCTTGCCTCAACACATGCAGGGCAACCTCTTTTACCTGAAAGAAGCCCACAAGAAGACCCTCAATGGCCCCATGAAGTTGAGCCCATACACTCGACTGGCCCCCCTCAACAACAGCGGATCAAACCTTCGGGTGCGCGTATCTCACCACAAGCATCGAGGTTACCAGGCCAAAGAACCCATGGAGTTTCGTGTGGATTGTTCCGAGTTGGCTTTGAAACCAACCCTGCCCCCCAAAAATGAGCGCACTCAGCACACCGCACAAACCAAGGGCTTGCTGACCTCAGAAGAACCCATCGCGCTGCGGACCACACCCAATGACCCCATCCACGGCTTCATCATCACGGGTTGGCTCGACGAGTCCCAACGCCGTGTGCTTGTCTTGGAAAGACGCAAAGACTTCACACGCATCCAACTCAACCTCCCCAACAGAGGTCCACACATCAACGGTTGGATATCCAACGACCGACTCACCATCCTTTCACCAGACCATCCATCCAGCATCATGGTGCAGCAAGGACCCTTCCGACGTGGGAAAATCGTCACAAGTCATCGGTTGCCCAAAGCCCGCACACATCAAACCGTGGTTTGTGACTCAAACCTCTCGCTGTGGTTCAAACGTGCAGACGGACAAAAAGAGATTGGTGTTGTGCACAAAGGAACACGCATCAACATCCACCACACCAACCAAACACACAGCATGGTCTCGTTTCCCGATGCTCCGTGGATTCGACAAATTGAAGATGTCCCCGCCATCACCAAAAAGAACGAGAAGGCCAACCGTCCAAACATACACAAAGGCCTGAGCATGCTGAACGCCGATTTGATAAGCTGTGTTGAAGCTCCCAACCCGATACAACGCCCATAAACCACCAAGCCACAATCACCCCAAAGCATCCCTCATCAACCCACAATGAACCCATCACTCTCACACAAACCGTTGTTATTTATCGCGCTCATGTGCTTGCTGGGCATGGCGCAAGGCTGCTCAGAGACGCGGCACACACAGATGAAAGACGACCAGACCGATCCACGCAAAGAGGGCTGCGTCTGGCATCAGGACAAGCTCAATCAGGGGTTGCTCTTCTTACACCACGAGGACTCCGGTCTGGCGCTGGGCATCAAGCCCTCCTACAAAACCCAGCACCCGCCGCTGACCTTTGTGCTCCAAAGCGAGCCCTTTGGCCTCGTGATCAAACTCAACGACCGCAACGTTGGCCTGAGCATGCACTTGCCCAAGATCACAAAGGGCACCCTCCTCTACCTCAAGGACGCCCATACCAGGGTCATCGACGGCCTCTTGCATCTGAGCAACAAAACCCACGTCGAACCCATAGGCCACAACAACGACGGCCAGGGCCTGCGCGCGCGCATCTCTGCGGTGGCCCACTACGGCTACCAGACCAAACAACCCATCGAGTTCAACGTGGGGTGCTCCGAGCTTGTCCTGGCACCCACACCGACCCCTCCAAACGGCAAAGACAAAACCCAGGAAGGCCAACGAAAGATCCTCACCAAAGGGGAACCCATCGCCGTTCGCCCCAGCCCCGATGGCCCCATCCACGGTTTCATCGTCACCAAAGACCTGGGAAAGCGGGAGCTCGACGCGCTCTCATTTGAGGAAAGCCAGGGGCTGACGCGCATCTCGTTTCAACTGCCGAACCAAGGCCCCCACCTCCGCGGCTGGATCCCCAGCGACAGGCTCAAGCAGCGCCCGTTCAGAGGGCTCTCCGACGCTCTAAGAGCAAGAGGATTCAGAGATGGCTTTCGCATGCACTCCTCAAACAACGAATCGCCTCAAATGACCCTTAAGTGCCGCCAAACACTGCCTCTGTGGTTCAAGGACGGCGCAGAGCAGGTGCGGATCGGCATGGTCCACGCTCAGACGCTCATCAATGTCCACGAAACCGGCGCAGGATACAGCATCGTGTCGCTGCCTGATTTGACGTGGCTCGAACAATCAAAAGCCCTCTTTTCCAGCGGTTTGCGCTCCAACGACCCAAATTCAGGCGAGCGCGACAACCACCACGGACTCGCCATGGTCAACGCCGATCTTGAAGACTGCGTCGAGGTCCCCACGCCAGAGGACGAGGATTGAGCCTGGGTGCCAGACTCTGCCTGAAGCCATGCCAAACAAACGGGCCAATGACCCTCAGGGTGACCAGGCCAGACCAAAGAACGGGGTAAAGTTCTGGGTCCCATGCACCACCCCAGAGACCAGATCCCGGTCACCGCGCCGGTCGTAGTAACGCACGCGGTACTCAAGGCGCAGCACAAGCTCCAGGCTCTCGGTCAGCGGCACCCCCGCGCCCACCGCCGCCAGCCAGGCCACCGTCCTGGAGGTCCGCAACGCGCTCTCATCGCTGCCCCGATCATCGGGCAAGTCATCGCGCGCCTCATCCATGCGAATGCCCACCAGACCATAACCGGTCTCCAAAAAGAGCGAGCGCCAGGACACGCGCAGCAGCGGCCCAGCCCAAAACTCCAGGTACGACCCGCCAAAGGTGTCGTCCACCACCGCCTGACCTTCATCGTTGACCGCGCTAAAGCGACCCACCTCGCGCGTGCCGCCGTCAAGCTGCACAAAGGCCCCCAGGCTCAACGGCCCCCAGACCCTCCAGGTCCCCGCCGCCAGGAGCCCCAACTCAGTCTGCGCCACCAGTCTTGGGGCCCGGGCACCGCCGATCTCGGTCTTGACCTGCTGCTCAAAGCGCGACAGCGTCAACCCCACATCCAAACGCAGCTTGGAGGGCTCACCCGAGCCCCCCTCAGAAGGACTTTCGGAACCCGCAGCGCTCTGTGCCTGCGCCCATCCGGTCCCCGACACCGCCACCGTCATCAAAACCACCAACGCACAGGCCCACTGGCCCAAACGGGATCCCTTCACTCTGACACCTCTTGTTGTTGTCATTATCATACCAAAATGGAGACGAAAGGCTTGCTTTGGGGCGAGCAATAACGGATGGCAGGGGTGAGAGAAGACAGATCAGTGCTGGCAGTGGCGAGGGCAGGACGGGCAGATCGAGGAGAGGCGCGCAGACGATGCATCGCATCGTTGAGCACCTGCGACGACGATATGCTCGTCCTGCCCTCGCCAATGACTGTGCTGAACTGGCTGAACTCACCCCAGAGGCCTCGGGACGAGCGAAGCTGTGGCAGCGCCACCGCAAGCGAGTTCCGTGGTTACTGGCGCCGTTAGGGCCGTTCCAAAGTGAGTCGGGCGTCTGCATTTTGGTATTACGCTTCTGGCGCGGGTGACGGCTCGGTCGGCGGCGTAAAGCGGCCAAGTTTGAGGGCAACCTGGAGGAAGGTCCGCGCCACGTAGAGGGCGTAGACGCTGACAAAGATCCAGAAGAAGGCCTCGATGACGTCAAAGATTGCCAGAAAGACGATATAAACGGGGTAATTGATGGCGTAGCGCAGCAGCGTGATGGGGATCGACACGATGCGCTTGACCAGCGAGGGCGGCGGCGGCGGATCTGCGCTGGGCGGCGGCGCGGGCGGCTGCGGATACTCGGGGCGGCGCGTAAAGGTGGTCAAGCTCAGCCCCACCGCCACCAGCGCGACCCCAAAGACGCCCACAACCGGATAAATCGGGTCGTCGTGGACAAAATAAAGCCGCGCCGACACGGCTGCCATCAGGAAAATGGCCTTGAACTCGTCCAGCAAAAAGTCCAACAAGTGCCCGATCTTGGACGCGATCTTCCGATACCGCGCCAACATCCCATCCACGCAGTCAAAGATGTAGGCCAACTGGTAGATCAGCACCGCCACAATCAGTCCCACATGCGTGGTCCAGCCCACCATCACGCCTGCCCCCACCAACGAGGTCAAAAACGCGATCAGCGTCACCTGATTGGGCGTAATGGCAGTGTCGCGGATCAAATAAAGCACGGCGGCGGCAAAAGGCCGCGTGGCGTACTTGGCCCACCACTGCTCCTTCTCCTTACGGGTCTCCAGATAAACCTTCCAGATCTCACCCAGCACTCGCCTTCTCCCCACTCTCATCAATCCACATCATTTCAACACGGCGACAGCGCCGCATCTTAGGCCCTCTGGTGCCATAGGCCAAGCAAGAGCCAAACACTCTCCTTCAATGTCCTTTCACACACGCAAAACGTGGACGAAGAAGACGTCCAAAGGACAGAGGAATCTGAGTCACTGAACCGCAATGCATCACCCGATGGTGCAGGGTTTTACACTCTTGTAGGCGTGCAACAATGGGCTAAGATGCACCCAGAGCACGACCTTATGTTTCAGGAGCACTGCCACACCACACTTCATTGCAATCCACCCAACCAAAGAGGCCAGAAGCAGGCATCGCGCCTCTTTGAAGAGCCTGTGCGCTGCGCCAAAGCGCTTTCGTAGGGATGTTGGCAGGGTTGCGACGATGAATGACGGTGCAGGTGCGTTTGGAACCATTGAACCAGGAGGTTGTCCAAGTGCGTACAGTGCTTGGAACCTCGATGGGAGCAAAAGCCAATGAGAGACGCCTCATGGATGATGATGGTGGTGCTGCTCGGCAGCGTGTGCATGACGGGCGCTGCATGCGGTGATGACTCAAACAACGCGGCCGAATCCAACGTCCAGGACATGGACGAGCCCGACGACGAAGACCCCAACAACGATGGTGTTGATGGCGATGACGAGCCCGACATGGTCTGCGTGCTCGACGAAACCTGCGAGGGTTTGTGCGGACCGGTGACAGACGCGTGCGGCCAAGAGGTCGCGTGCGGGCCTTGCCACGACGAAGACGAGGTGGCGCGCCTGATGGCGCCGGTCAACGAGATGATCGACTTGATCGACGCCGAGTCCTACATGGTCGACATCCTGGGGCTGGACGTGGGGGTGTTGCGCCAGGACGCCGCCGAGCTTATCCGGCAGTCGCCCGACGCTGAACGTGGGCAGCTCTTGGCGCTGACCCAGTCGATGCGCGCGTTTCGCAACGGCCACTCGGGGCTCTTTCCCAGAACCACCACGTGCAGAGACCTCGGCGGCGGAGACAACGGCATGACCGCCTACGGTGTGTGCGCCAAGCCCTATCAAGATCACTACGTGGTGACGCACCTCATCGCACAGGCCAACCCGTTGGGGTTGAGCCCAGGCGATGAAATCCTGGGCTTCAACGGCCACCTTGGCGCCGCGATGACCCAGGAGATCCTGTCAAAGCCGCTGTGCGGCGCCGTGGCGACCAACGAGGTGGTGGCCCAGGAGCACGCGGCCGAGAGCATTTTCTCGGTGGCCAACCAGGGAGACACGCTCCTGGTGCGCAGCCCAGACGGGGTCGAGCGCACGGTGGAGGTGACCGCCCCGCTGCGCTCGTACGACCAGTGCCGCTTCCCCGCAGGCGCGGTCAGCGAACCCTTTGTTGAGGCGCGGCTGCGCGATGACGGGGTGGCGGTCATCAAAATCCACCGCATGATCCTCTTTGAAGGCGAAGAGGGCTGGATTCAGATCATCACCCAGGCCCACGTCGAGCAGTACGTCGACAACATGATGGCCCAGGTCCAGGCCGCCTTTGAGAGCGTCCACGAAGAGGCCACGGGCATCATCTGGGATGCCCGCGCCAACATCGGCGGGGCGTCGCCGCTGAGCTTTGCCATCGCGGGCGGCATGCCGGGGGCACGGCAGGTGCCGTTGGCGCGCTGCACCACGCGCCGCGCCGGATCGGACCCGGTGGCCTACGACGCCTTTGGACCCAACTACGATCTGGTCCGCGACGACCGGGTTCAGACGGACAAACCCACGGCGGTCTTGTTTGACGGGCGCGCGGTCAGCGCGGCGGACTACTTTGCGCTGGCGGTGTCGCTGGGGACCGACGCGATGATCTTTGGCCGCCCCACCGCTGGCGGCTACGGCGGCGGCGGTCTGGGACGCGCGCTGGAGAGCGATGACCGCTGGTACGTGGCCTACGACCCCTACCGCTGCAACGATCTTGAAGGGCAAGCCCTGGAGACCCGCTCTGTGCAACCCGACGTCTTTGTCGAGTACGAGCCCGCCGACCTGGCCGTCGGCAGAGACACCGTGCTGGAGGCCGCCGCCGAGTGGATCCACACCCAAGAGTGACCCCACGGCGCGCGCCTTGCCCAAAAGAACCCGTCAAACGCCCAAAACGCAGGGTTTTGCCCACCAGGGCGTCTTTGCGAAGCCCGTTCAAGAAAACCCCTGACATAATCTTGAACGTTTTGGGGGATTTCTGGCACTGTGCGTTCATCCACCAGGGGATCCACCGTCAGGTTGAGCCCTAACCCACGCCCAGCCTCGCTCACCAGGCAACCCATGACCGCACACAGCCCCACCGCAGACGCTTTTGCATCCTCGCCGCAATCCAAGCAGGAGACGGCGCTGGCCCACCCCATGATCGCCCCCTACCTCCAGCACGCCTTTGAAGATGCGCGCGCGTTGAAGGACAAGCTCGGCGACGACGCGCTGAGGGTGGCGGTGGTGACGACGTCGTACGACACGGGCTTTGAGTCTGTCGAGGATCAGGTTGTGGCCAAGGTGCACGAATTGACGTCGGCCTTTGGTCTCGACGGTCCGGTGCGCTGGTCGCTGTGGATCGTGGATGACTTGCCGCGCAAGGCGGGCTTCAGCGCCCGGATCGAGGCGGCCTTTGAACGGTGCGCGCCGGTTTTGCGCCAGCAAGCCCGACTGCGGTGCATCCCGATGACCTCGGCCAAGCCGCGCAAGCACGGGCTCAAGGGTCGGGCGCTGCTCGACGGCATGAAGGCGGCGCTGGCCGAGCGCCACGACGCCATCGTCTACGTCAACCTCAACCTCAAGGTCCACGCCGCCCAGGTCGCCACCGGGCTGCTGCGCATGGTCACAGGGGGTTGGGACGCGTGCGTGGGCTCCAGAGCGACCATCGACGGCGGCACAGTCGTGGGCGCGGGCAAGGCGGGCCGCGCCAAGAGCATCGGCTTCAACCGACTGGTCCGAGCGGCCATCCCGGTCTTGACCCGCTACAAAGACACCAACGCCCCGCTGAAGATCTTTGGCGCCGAAGCCGCCGCCTGCATCGTGGCCCAAAGCCGCATCCAGACGGTCACCTTTGACGCCGAGTGGTTGATGATCCTCCACGAACACGGCATGAGCACGGCCCTCTTCCCCGTCATCTGGGTGCAGCGCCGAGGCAGCCGCCCGCCGTGGACCCAGATCCCGGCCTGCTTCATGGACGTGGTCCGCATTCGACGCGCCTGGCGCCGTTACGACCGTACTTAAAGCCCCCACGCTCGCTGCCGCTCCTGCGTGTCGCATCCCTCAAAACACACTCGCCGTGATCCAATCACCGGCCCGCGTCGTATGAAGGAGCAGAGTCGGTGTGCTCCAAGCCATGGGTCCTGAGCCACAAAGTTCTGTCTGGCCACAGTCAGACAGGACCTGAAGGCTTGGAGCCGCCAGCCTCCAGCTTTCTTGAGCGCCCATCCTCAAACCAACCACGATTGACCTGGTTGTGGGACAGGGGATACACTTGCGCGCGACCGGAAATACAGTATTACACACAACCGCAGCAGCACATACGGAGCGAGCGATGTTGGACAAATGGCGCCAGGCCAGGCAGGCCATCAAACACCACTGGCAGCTCTTTCGCGAGCCTCACCTCCCCGAGCGAGAAGAGGCCATCCAGCGCGTCGGAGAGGCGCTTCCGGAGTACGTCAAGACCCCCATTCAGGCCCTCGGCGCGCACGCCTCGGGGTGCACCGCGACGTACAAGAGCATGGCGAAGTGCAACTTCTCCTGCACGGCCTGCTACCTGAGCAAAGAGGCCAACCACACCCCGCCGCTGCCCTACGAAGAGGTCTGCGAGCAGATCGACGAGATCCGTCAGTACATCGGCCCGGGTGGCAACATTCAGTTGACCGCTGGCGAGGTGACGCTGATGCCGGTGGAGGACCTGACGAAGCTGGTGAAGTACTGTGTGGACAACGAGCTCAGCCCCATGGTGATGAGCCACGGCGACACCTTCCGCGAAGACCCCGACTACCTGGAGCACATGATGATCCACGGCGGTCTGGAGAAGGTCGCCATCCACGTGGACACAACCCAGCGCGGACGGATTGGCCAGAAAAAGGGCGACACAGAGCAGGACCTGAACTGGCTGCGCGACGAGTTTGCGGACATGATCCGTCAGGCGCGCGCCAAGACAGGCCAGACACTCCACGCGGCCCACAACTACACCATCGACGAGACCAACCTGGACGCGGTGCCGGACGTGATGCGCTGGGGCCTGGAGAACTCTGATGCGTTTCGCCTGATGAGCTTCCAGCCGACCGCCGCCGTGGGCCGCACGCGCACCGGACACATCACCGGCCGCCGCGAGCTGGTCTGGTCCAAGATCTGCGAGGGCGTCGGCGCCAAGCTCAACCGCCACACCTTCATGTTTGGCCACCCCGACTGCACCTTTTTGGCGCTGATGTTTGTGGTCAAGTTTGACGGCGAGATGCACGTGGTGGAGGTCAGCCGCGACAATGAGCCGCTGGACAGGCTCTTCATCCAGCGTTTTGCCCACGGGTCGCTGGGCGGGATCGTGACGGACAACATGACCTTCTCTGAGCAGATCGTGATGTCGGCCGGGCGTCTGGCCCAGGAGCCGCGCACGGTGCTGGAGGTGCTGGGGTACTGCGGCTATCGGGCCTGGACCGAGCGCGAGTGGTTGCCCCGGCTCATCGGCGCCATGGCCGCCGGGCGCCAGTGGTCCATCAACCCCTTTGCCATCGTCGTGCACAACTTCATGAGCGCCGACGAGCTGGACACCCCCACGGGTCAGGAGCGGTTGGCGGCCTGCGCCTTCCGCCTGCCGGTCGAAGGCGAGATGATCCCCATGTGCCAGATGAACGGCACCGACATGCGCCGGGAGTTGAACCTCAAAGCCAAGCTGCGTCTGGCGGCCAAGCGCGCCAAGCAGAAAGCGGCCTGAAAGCGGGAGGGTCCAGACGCTGTCCGGGCCGTTCAAACGTAACGTTGGTGGTCCGGCAGGCACCAGCAAGAGGCGTGCATACGATGGCACGCCGCCCCAAAAGCCAGGCACCACCAAGTCAACAAGCCCTGGGAGCCTCACCCAAACCCACCGCCACGGCAAACACGCGCCGTTTCAAACAAGGCGAAGTGGCCCAAAAGAGGCCCCAAAGGCTTGTGCAGCCAACAAAAGGCGCCAAAAGAGACCGCGCGCCCCATCATGGAGTCCATCAAACGATGTCCAAACGCCTCCTCGTGTTGCTCACCGCCGCTTTGCTGGCCACCTCTGCCCTGAGCGCGGGCTGCGGCGGTGTTCAGATCACCCAGGAGCCGCTCCCCTCCGAGACGCTGATCATGTGGGAGGAGTTCCCCTTTGAAGGTTGGGACAAGCTCGCCCGCAGCCTCGTCGATGACCAAGGCCGCGTCGACTACACTCGCCTCAAAAAGGACCCCACCGAGCTGCGCGTCTTCACCAACGCGCTGGCCAGCGCCGGGCCCTCCAACAACCCCACCTTCTTCCCCTCGCCCGAGCACAAGATGGCCTACTTCATCAACGGCTACAACGGGCTGGCCATGCTGGGGGTCATCGCGCGCTACCCGGACATCAAGGACCTCGACTCGATCCTCAAGCAGAAGGACTTCTTCTACGACACGGACTTTAAGATCGACGGCAAGATGACCAACCTCTACGACCTGGAAAACAAGGTCGTGCGCCCGATGTTCAAAAAGCACTACGTGGACGCGGGCGCAGGCGCCAAGTTTGGCCGCGTGCACTTTGCCCTCAACTGCGCCTCGGCCTCCTGCCCCCAGCTGCCAGCCGAAGCCTTCCTGCCAGCCCAGCTTGAAGGTCAGCTTGAGCGCGAAACCCGCAAGTTTGTCATGGAGAGCCGCAACGTCTCGGTCAACGACGACAAAAAGCGCGTGCGCCTGTCCAAGATCTTTGAGTGGTATGCCGAGGACTTCACCGACAACAGCGGCAAGCCCATCAGCCAACTGGCCTGGATCAACATGTACCGGCCCGAAGACAAGCAGATCGACACCAGCTACGAGATCGAGTTCTTCGACTACGACTGGACCCTCAACGACCAGAAGCTCTACAAGTGAAGCGCCCACTGACCGCAGCCGCTGCCGTCACGCTTCTTGTGCTGACGGCCCTGGGGACCACCGCGCAGGCCGACGAGCGGCGCACGCTCTCGGGGGGGCTCATCCTCAACCCCGAGGGCATCTTCACGCGCTACGACCACAGCCGCGCGCTGGGGGACACCGGGCTGCGCCTGGGCCAATTCTTCAACAACCTGGTATACAGCACCGAGATCGGCGTCCAACTGCAATACATGACCGACCCGGCCTTCTTTGAGATCCACCTGGATCTGGCCGCCGAGCCGGGCATCTTCCGCAAAATCACCAACAACCCCGCCACCAAAGGCAATCAGCAATACCGACCGATCGACGCCAACAGCCAGAATATCATCAAGCAGCTTTGCCAGAACGGTCATTGATTTGCTGGCTTCACCAGCGGCGACGGCAAAATGGTCAATCGCGCGCGCGGTGCCTTTTAATCCTGCCGTTAGACGGTCAAGGTGAAGCGTGGCAACGGTTTTGTCGCTACCGATGATGATATGACGATTGGGCGCAATCGGGCCAAGGATTGATCCGGCCCGATCAATCAGATCAGGACCAATGACAATGTCATAGGCGCGCTGACCAAGACCGACGGTTAATGTTTCTTGTTGCATATTTTAAGTCACCTACTGCCTTGGCAGATGCGTGTCAAGCGCGTGAAGCAGCGCCATCATCGCCTTATATGTTGATAATCCATCAGTATCGAGATGGATATGGGCTTTTTGATAGAAGGGCGCGCGCTGTTCATCGAGGCGGGTGAGCGTCGCCAGCGGATCACCATTATGCAGCAATGGCCGCGTTTTGGTATTGCCAATGCGTGACAGCAATGTCGCTGGCGACGCCTTTAGCCAAATGGTTAATGTGTGGTGCAAAAGCAGATCAGCGGTACTGTCCT
>CAKZKQ010000463.1 GCA_937123825.1 uncultured Pseudomonadota bacterium | reverse complement strand
CGCGTTGGACAGCGCGTAGAGCCTGTAAGGGGAGCGCGTGGGGAAGAGCTGGGCGTACCAGTGCTGGAAGAGGGGGCCGGTGGCGGCGATCAGCCCGTAGGGAATGGCGACGGTGGTGCCCAGGACCAGGAGGATTTCCAGTGAGGGGTCGCCTGCGCCGGTGGGCTTGAGCGAGGCGTCGGGGGTAATGGGCAGCAAGAGCAGCGAGCCGCCCAGCAGCGCGGCGTGGAGTTGCCCCTGACGGCGCACGCTGAGCGTGCTGCGCAGCAGGTGGGCGTAGCCGTAGCCCAGCACCAGCACCGCCTGGAAGAAGACCAGACACACGCTCCAGACCGCCGCCGAGCCCCCAAACCACGGCAAGATAAACCGCGCCATGATGGGTTGGACCTGAAAGATCAGAAAGGCGCTCAGCCCCACCGCGATCAGAAATCCCAGCGCATTGGACCCCCGCGACGTGTCCTGCGCGTGCTCTTCTTGCATGCTCCCCCCTTTGATGCCTCACCGGTAACCCCGCGCGACACCGGATGTGTCGGGGGTTGTTGGCCTGCTGAGGTTCATGGGGGGCATTGTGCCACAGCCGCGATGGGGGCGTGGCGCTCTTTGCACTCAAAATGGGGTGGATGTCAGTCTTCGATGAGCGCGTAGATGAAGCGTATGCCGCCAGCGGCCATCAGGAAGAGAGCGATGGCGATCTTTATGTTCCAGTATTCAAAATCATCGCGGACGCGCAGGACCGAGAGGGTGGGGTCGTCGGGATTGACGTAGATGGTGGCCGGCCCAACCTTGGGCAAGTCGGTGATTTTCTGGGTGTCGACGCTCTCGCCGCTGATGGCGTACGTCACGCGGCTGGAGCGGTAGTCGGTCTTGTCGACGGTGTAGGTGTAGAAGTAGGTGGCGAAGCTGCCTTTGGGTTGCCGGGCCCCAAAGCCGCCGCTTGGCGCCTTGCGGCCGCTGGCCTTCATCCTGGCCACGCGGACCACTTCGCCCTGGGTCGGGGTCCAGCTTTGGCTCTCTTCCCAGAGCATGTGATCGTGGACGCGGGTGCCCAGCAGCGCCAAACCTCCCAGGAAGACCAGAAAGAGGCCCACTTTGAGGATGATGGGGCGGTTGTACCAGCGGATGTAACTTTTGCGTTTGGCCATGGTCGGGAGGGGCGGCTGATGGGAGCGAAATCGTTTGGAGAGCGGTCGTTTTGTGACACGATGGGGGGTGAGGTGGGCGCTTGAACGCCGCCTTGTCCCATCACACCGTCACAAGAGTGTGCGCACCGAGGTCGAGTCAGCAAGTCAAAGGAGAGGGAAAAAGGAGACCCATGAAGATCAAAGGCATCGATGTGGTGTACGTGCACACCGCCCACCCCGAGTTGGCAAAGTGGTACGCGCAGACGCTGGGCCTTGAGCCCGGGTATGGAGATGAGGCGTGGCAGGAGTTGGCGTTGCCGCAGGGGCGCACGGAGCGATTTGGGCTGGATTTTACGGGGTTTCCGCGATCCACGGTGGAGCGCCAGCCGATCATGATCAGCTTTGCGGTTGAAGACATCGAGGCTGCGGTACAAGAGTTGGCGGCCAAAGGGGTGCCGCTCTACCCCGACGCCGAGCGTGCCATTTTTGACGTGGGCCCCGCCAGAGTCGCCACCTTCGCCGATCCCGACGGAAACTGGGTGCAGCTCTCTGAAGCCAAGCATTGATTTTGGTATTGTTGTGTCTTTTTTAGAGCCTTGAACGCCAGGGATGTTTTGGGCACTATCACCGGGAGACATCGATACCGTACGCGGCGCACACAAAGAGGGGTTTGGTGCATCAAATGGTGTGCAGGTGTTGGATGGGGATTCGATTCTTTGATGTTGAAGTTCTTTGGAGAGGGCGCTCATGAGTGAGCCTGGACCGGGCGAGCCCTGCAGTTTGTTTCCGCACAATCCTCCTGTGGCAGGACCTTGGGACGAGGCCTTTCGAGCGGCCTTGGATGCGTTGCCGTGCGCCGCGTGGGTCAACGATGTTCGAGGGGATCGGTTGATGGTGCACGTCAACCGGTTGGGCTTGGCGCTTTTTGGGGCTGAGAGCGTGGAGGAGATGAGGGCTCGCCAGGTGGGCGCTCAAATGACCCCCGCGGCCATTCTTGAGGTGAGCCAGGTCCTGCAAGAGGCGATAGACAACGGTTGCATCTCCAGGCAGTGGACCATCTATCCTGCGGGCAAGCCGGTGGTGCTCAACGTCATCGTCGGGTGCGTCTGGCTGCGGCCCGACCATCCAGCGCTTGTGGTGACCGCTGCGCCGGATCCCAACGCCGACGCCAAACATGCGCGCACAGCGATGTTGCGTCACACCCCAGCGCCGGTCTTGATGATCGACACCGAGGCCAAAGTCCGCCACATGAACCCGGCGGCCAAGGCGTGGTTGGGGGACATGGAGCCCAAAGCGCTCATTCCGGCGCCGATTTGGCAGGAGTTGACGGCGTTGGCCCAAGAGGGTGGCCGGCGCGAGTGGTCGGTGGTGGAGCCCGCGGTGGAGGGCGTGCGTCCCTTTCATCTGGTGGCAGCGCGGACGCTTGAGGCCAACGACGGCGCGCACGCGGTGGTGTTGTGCGCGTTGGACATCGGCGATCTGGTCCACACCCAGCGCGAGCTGTCTTTGATCAAAGACCGGCTTGAGGACGAGGTCCTTGAGCGCACCGCCGACCTTGCCGCTGAGCGCGATGTGTTGTCGGTCATTTTGGACTCGGTGCAGGCGGCGGTGGGGTTGGTGGCGGCCGATGGGACCATCAAAGAGGCCAACGATCTTGTGCTCAGGCGCTGTCCCGACGCGGTCGGTCGCCCGGCCAAGGAGGTCTTTGGATTTGAGGTTGATGGTCTGGTCGACTACGCCGAGCCTTTTGAGCGCACCGAGATTGAGCCCGACGGCACAGCCAGGACCTTTGAGTGGTCCGCGCGGCGGCTGGGCAGCGGTTCGGGCGAATTGCTTTTGACGGGTCATGAGTTGACCGAGCGGCTTCTTTTGGAGCGTCAACTGCGCGAAAACCGTGCTTTTGAGTCGCTGGGGCGGCTGGCAGGGGCGGTGGCCCATGATCTCAACAACCCGCTGACCTACGTGGTCGCCAACGCCTCGCTCCTGGTCGGCATGCTCGACGATGAAGAGGAGGAGGGGCTGGACATCGAGGAGATGAAGCTCCTTGCCAGGGACTGCCTTGAGGGGGCCAAGCGGGCAGGGGCGGTGGTGCGCCAACTCAAGGCCACCGTGGGAGCGCCCGCTGAGGGGCTTGAGGCGGTCGAAGTGGCGCCCATCATCCAGCGCGCCGTGCGCCACACCGCCCATCGCTGCCCCGACGGGGTCCGCGTCCGTTTGGACTTTGCTCCCAACCTCTGGGTGCGGGCGACCACTGAGCGTTTGGAGCAGGTGCTCATCAACCTGATGGAGAACGCCTTTGACGCGCTCGAAGGCACGCAAGGCGAAGTCTTTATCAGCGCCGCGCCCAGCGACGGGCGCGTGGTCTTTTGTGTGCAGGACAACGGCCCAGGCATGCCGCCCGAGACGCTGCGGCGCGCCTTTGATGCCTTTTATTCGACCAAGGCCCCCGGAAAGGGCACTGGCCTTGGATTGGCGATTTGCCAGCAGTTGGTGCGGGCTTTTGGCGGCACGATCAACCTTGAGAGCAGCCCACAAATCGGCACGCGCGTTCGGATCATCCTCCACAGGACCGACTGCCCCAAGGCCATCGCGTTGCCCAAGGAGACCGTCCCCGTGCCCACCGGGAGGCTGCTCTTTGTTGACGACGAAGAGGGGCTTCACCGCGCCATGGTTCATTTGCTGCCCGAGATGGAGGTGTTGATGGCCACCTCGGGCCAGGCCGCGCTCCAGATTTTGAATCAGGTGTCGGACGTGGACGTGATTTTGAGCGACTTGATGATGCCCAACGGGGATGGCCGCTGGCTCTTTGCGGCGCTCAAGTCCCACCACCCAGACCTTGTCGAGCGCGTGATCTTCACCTCCGGTGGCGCCCTCTACGAGACTCTGGAGCGCTTTGTGGCCTCCAGCGAGCGCCCCTACCTCAACAAACCCTTTGAGCCCGTCGAACTGCGCCAGCAAATCAGCAAGTTGATGGCCACCACGCTTGCCTGATGCCCAGGTGGTCGGTGTCGCGCGCGCAGTAACGGCCTGCTCCCCAAGCAAAAAAGCCACCCTGACGCGCGGTTTCCACAGCGCATCTGGATGGCTTTGTTCAGGCCGAATGTGGTCCGTTCTTATACCAAGATGCAGACGAAAGTGGACGTCTGCAACTTGGTATTACTTGGACATCGCGCCATCGATGATGGACGACACCAGGGCAATGTCCGAGGGGTTCGAGACGCGCACGCCGTTGATGAACATCGTCGGGGTGCCCTCGACGTTGACCTTGCCGCCCATGGCCATGTCGGCGTCGACCGCCTTGGCGTGGACCTTGTCGTCCATGGCCTTCTTAAAGGCGGCCTCGTCCAGACCGACCTCTTTGGCGTACTTGTCCAGGTCCTCGCGCTTGAGGGCCTTCTGGTTCTTGAAGAGCAGGTCGTGGTACTCCCAGAACTTGCCCTGCTTGGCGGCCTCAAGGGAGGCCTGCGCCGAGATGTGCGCCTCGGGGTGGAAGCTCAAGGGGAACTGGCGGAAGACCACGCGGATCTTGTCGCCGTACTTCTTCTTAAGCTCCGTGGTCACGTCAGCGGCCTTGGAGCAGTAAGGGCACTGGAAGTCCGAGAACTCCACCACCGTCACCTTGGAGTCGGGGTTGCCAAAGCCAGGCGCGTCCTTGCCCGCGATCTCGGCCTGCAACTCGGGCGTCAGAGGCTTGTTGGCGTCCTCGCGCTTTTTGAGCTCGGCCAGTACCGCCGGGTACTCGGCCAGCATCGCCACGCAGCGATCCGGTGGGAAGGTCTTGGTCACCGAGCGGACCATCAAGCAACTCTGAGTCTCTTCACCCAGGTCCGTGCAGAGCTTGGTGATCAACTCCTCACACTTGGCCATGCGCTTTTTGAGCGCCGCCACCGTGAAGGCCATGTCATCCATGCCCGCCGTGCAAGCCTTGGGCGACATCACCGGCGCCATCGCCTTGGAGGCCGCGCAGATGTCCGACTGCTCCCCGGCTTCCTTGCACAGCGCCGCGCTGTAATCCCCGCAAGGCCCCTCAAGCTTGTTGGGCGCAGGCTGGGCCACATCCCCAGGCCCCTTGACCGGTGGCGCCTGACCAGGCTTGTCGCCCTTGTCTGCTGCCTTGTCCGCTGCCTTGTCCGCGCCGCTCGCGTCAGGTTGGACGTTCTGAGCCTTGTCGCCCTTGTCGCCCCCATCCTTCTTCTCCGGCTGGCAACCCACCAAGGCCACCAAACCCACCACCAGGAACAAAGTCCCCTTAAACCACTGCATGCCTTCAACTCCTTTATTGAAAAGGCCCTGGAAAAACTCCAAAGCCCCCAACACTCAGTATCCCCTCCATATGCCACCGGCTTGCACTGGAGTGCAAGCCGGGCTCGCTCACGGTGTGAGCGAGCGGTTCGTTCGCCTCGCTGCGCTTGGCTCTCTTTTGGTTCGCTTGCTGGCGCTGCGCTTTTGGTTCGGTCGTTCGCTTCGCTCACTCCCTTTTGGTGCGGTCGCTGCGCTCCCTTTTGGCATTTGTGATGGGTTGGGTTCTTGGCTTCGCCGGTAAGAGTGGGGCATTTCGTCGAAATTGTTTCGTTTTTTGGAGGTTGGATGGGCGGTGGTTGAGGCTTGTGAGGCTTTCCAAAGGGTTTTGTGGTCGGTGGTTGCGGTTTGGAGGGCTTTCCAAGGGGGTGGGTGGCTCTTTTGCTGGAACCTTTTGAGAGTTCCAAGGCTGTGGGGGGTGATTTTGGGGTGAAGGTGGGCGGCGATAGCCCGCACAACCGAGCGGCCTATGAAGTTGAGGACCAACGCCAGCAGTCGCTTTATGGGGACGAAGGCAGGCGGCGGCAGCTCGCCTCGCCGAGTGGCCTACGAAGTTGAGTACCCACGTCGTTGCCACCACCAAGGCCGGCAGAAAGGCGAGCTTCGCCGCCTATCCTGCCCCACATCCAGCGGGCTTACATATCTGGGGCAAGCACCCAACCCAAAAACAAGCCGGGCATACACGTCTGGGCGCAGGCACCAAGATCATTCACTCCGCCAGCCGCTCGCCCCCACCCTCCCTCTGAAGTGTATTTCGACGAAATGCCCCACTCTTACCGGCGAAGCGAAGCACGGTCCACTCATCACAATTGCTATAAGTGAGCGCAGCGAACGCACCACAAGGAAGCGAGCGCAGCGAGCGACCGAACCAAAAGCAAGCGCAGCGCCGCGAACCAAAAGGGCAGCCAAGCGAAGCGCGGCAACCGAACTGCGACTGAGCTTTGCTCAGTCGCTCATCGGGTTCTTAACTCGATGTGCTGGTAGAGGGCGAGGTTGAAGCAGGCGGGGAAGCCGTGTGGTTCGGGGGAGGGGAGTGAGGCGAGACGTTCGAGGTCCCACTCTTCGTCTTCGTCCCAGCGTCCGACCAGTTCGAGGAGGTCGGCGCTGGCGCTGAGGACCAGGACGATGGGGGTGTTGGGGTCAAAGCGCAGCAGTTCGAGGGGGGTGAGGGCGACGACACCAGCTTTGATGAGGCGCAGGACTTCGGCGCGGTCGAACCACGCGGTGAGGTCGACGTTGGCGATGGACTGGGTGTTTGGGTCGATGTGGAAGGAGAGGGTGGTTTTGAGTGCCTCGGTGAGGTCGCCGCCGGGCATGATGAGGGTGACGGGTTTGGTGGAGATGAACTCCTCGATGGTCATGGCTGTCTCCAGGTCATAGCCGCGCATGGTGGTGTCCCGTCATGATGGGGCTGTGCGCCGTGGGTGGTTTTGGGGCGGCGCGCAGCGCTCTGGTGTGGGTTGTGGGAAGGTGGTGTTGGCCGTCAGCGCCAGCGGTAGCCTCGGGAGGTGCGCTGTCGGGTGAGGCCTTGGAGCCGGGTGCGTGCGCCGCCGGTGGCGGCTTTGTTCATGATGAGCTGGAGCTCTTCAATCATGTCAGTGCGGATGGCCAGCTTTTCGATCTCGACCCAGTCGGCGGTGTAGGCCGGGAGTTCATCGACGAGGAAGGCCAGCATCTTGGGATCCGATTTGAACTTTTTGAGGATCTTGATGATCTTGCCCATGTATTTTTCGCGCGTGGATTGGCGGAAGGTCCACATGGAGTTGGCTTCGTCGAGGTAGTGGGCGATGTCGCTGGCTTGGACCTTGATGTTGTCCAGGCGCTCTTTTTGTTTGGTCCAGTGTTGTTCGAGGGCGGCCAGACCAGCGGTGTGGTTCTCCTGGGTGCCGTCGGGGCCTCGGAAGGCCTTTTCGACCTCTGGGGTGTAGTAGTCAAAGCCGGGCGTGGCGCAGTTGGCCACCAGTTGGCGGATGCGCGGTGCGTTGCGGGCGACAAACTCGGTCCAGGGCTGGTCGGGTTTTTCAAAGATGTACTGGCGCTGGATGTAGGAGACGGTCTCGGAGCCAATGTCCTCGTAGACCAGCTCGCCTTTGCGCACCGAGAGTTCGGTTTCAAGCTCCACGCCGACGACTCCGGCGCCGCCTTCGACCTCAAACTCGGCCGAGAGTTCGGGTTCCACAAAGACGCGGAAGTACATCAAGTTGTTGGTGCCGTCGGCTTCGCCGAACTCGTTCCATTGGAACTTGATGTTGACGCCCAGGTTGGCGGCCGCTTTGCCGCCCAGGTGGGCGTTGTTGCGGTCGAGGGCGTTGATGGCGTTGGCCACGTGGGAGAAGAGTTTGGCGTTGAGGCGCTGGGCGTGTGGGAACTTGATGGCGGCCATGTCGAGGGCCATGAAGGCTCCCATGATGGCGCTCTTGGTGTTGTCGGTGACTTTGAGTCCGCCTTTGGCCTTGAGGTCGCCGATGGGCAGCGAGAAGTCGAGGTTGTGGAGGACAAAGACGCCGTTTTTGTAGTAGAGCGGCGAGCCGATGGTGTTGGAGTGTTCGCGGTTGTAGTTGACGCCAAAGTGCTTGCCCTTCCATTTGGCGTCGAGGCCGACGTTGAGGACGTTGTGGTCTTCGGCGATGTGGTACTCGCGGCCTTCGGCGGTGGTCATGTGCGTGTCGCGGCGCATGCGCTTGACGCTGACTTCGCCCTCGATGTCTCCAAACTCCGCGCCGATCTCGGCGCCCAGGAAGGTGTCGACGTCGTGCATCTCGAAGGCGGGCTCGGGGGGTTCTTTGCCGATGCCCTGGATGTCGAGGATGGGCTCGTCGGAGAGCTCGTTGAGGCGGTTGAGCTGGAAGAGGAGGTAGGTGGCGGCGTCCTCGGCAGATTGGAAGGACATGTTGACGAAGTCGGTGCCGTAGCCGACCTCCACGTCGGCGTGGATGAAGCCGCCAAGCTCGATGCCGGCTTTGATGGCGCCCTCGACGTCAAATTGGAGGTTGTAGAAGTTCTGGTCGTTGAGCGTGGCGGTCATCTTCATTTCAAGAAGACCGCCAATGCGTCCTTTGACCCCCGGCGCGCCGATTTTGCCCAGCGCCTCGAACTCAAACTTCAGTTGGCCGTACTCGCCGGTTTCGTCCGCCACCGCCCGCAGCGCCTGAGCGACCTTGTGGGGGTTGAGCTGTGAGGTCAGGTCCAGCACCGCCGCCTTGGTGGGGATGATCTGGTCCATGGACTCGACCTGCTGGGCGGTGCCCTCCTGGCCGGGTCCCTTGTCCATGGCGTCGTGCTGTTGGTTCTGCGTTTGCCGGGTGGAGTCCGGGGCGTGCGCAGATTGGTTCCTGGCGCCACCTGCGGTGGTCCTCGTGCGTGTTTGCTCTCGTGCGGTGCTCGCCATGAACAACCTCGTTGTGTATCCAGGGATGCGGTCCAAGCCTCTTATCACCCCAGGGTAGTGCTCCCCAACAATCTAAGCAAGCCTGAACAAGCTTGCGCAGAGGGTTACGTTTGCCAAAGGTGAATGGATCATTCGGAGCGGTTTGTGTGGCGCTCTTTCTACGAGAAGTGGGGGATGAGCAGACCCAACTCGCGCGCTTCGGCTTCGGCGGCGTCAAAGAGCATGTCTTCGGTGATGCCGCTGATGGCGTCCTCATAGTCCGCTTCGCACTGTGCCTGAGCGGAGTTGGTGACCGCTCGCTCCATGCAGTGTTGCAGTTCGAGGATGGTGTCCTGGAAGACCACCATGGTGAGCGCCATCAGCAACGAGAAGCCCGCCATCGCCATGCCCAGCGTGATCGAGAGACGGAAACCAGAGATTGCCTTGTCCTTGCGAGTGAGGACAAGGATCCGGATGGCCATGACGATGGCGATGGGCGCCGTCACGAGCATGCCGAAGGACAGCGGGATCGAGAAGAGGTACAGCAGCACGGTGATGCCTAGGACGACGGTGAACCACGTCACGCTCCGACGGACGTTGTCGGGCATGGTGGGACGCGGGGATTCGTTCTCGGCCACGGTGCTCCTGAGGTAGGTGGTGTGACCAGCATGCCGATAGGCTCGCCCTCGTGACAAACCGGAATGCCCCTCAGCGGCTCGTTGTGCTCATTTCTGGCGCGGGATCCACGATGCGTGCGGTGCTCGAGGCGGCCGCTGAGCCGTCGTATGGCGCCCGGGTGGTGGGTGTGATTTCCGATAAGGCCGATGCTGCGGGACTCGACATTGCCCGCGAGGCCGGGATTCCCGCGGCAGTGGTGGCGCTGGGAGACTTTCCTGATCGCGCGACGTGGGATGCGGCGTTGGTGAAGGCGATTAACGCCTTTGAGCCTGACTTGGTGCTATGCGCGGGCTTTATGAAGCTCATTGGTGCACCCACGCTGGACGCGTACGGCGGCCGAATCATCAATACCCATCCGGCG
>CAKZKQ010000462.1 GCA_937123825.1 uncultured Pseudomonadota bacterium | reverse complement strand
CATCGGGCGCCACGACCGCGTCGCCCTGGTTGCCCTGAATGAGCAGTTCGGTGCCCTGGAGGTCGCCCCGAGACATGATGGCCGGGCCGCCGTTGGAGGCCAGCGACGTTTGCAGCAACCGGCTTGGCTCGGCCGCATTGACCAACACACCGCCGCCCACGCAGTCCTGCTCTTGGAAGAACGGCTCGCCGTCGACGATCGACCACCGCGTGCACTGCTGACCGAGGCCGTTGCGGGCCACGCTGCTGTCGGCCAACTCAACGCCCATCGCAAAGTTGCCCACGCTGACCGGGCCTGCGGAGTCGATGCCCCAAGCGCCGTTGTCGTCGATTTGAACGCCCACGGCGTCGACCGCGTAGCAGCCTGGGCCACAGTCGGCGTCGGCGGCCACGCCCGGCCCCTGGTTGAAGAGGACGGTGTTGTCGGGGTTGCGCCGCGAGGTGGCGCGCAGGATGACGCGGCCGTTGGTGCTGCGCAGCCCGGCGCCGCCGTTTTCCTGGCTGGAGACTTTCTCCAGGTCCAGGGTGCCGCTGGCCAGGATCCCGGGCCCGCCGTTGCCTTGGAGCGAGAGGTTGCTGGCCTGCACCGAGCCCAGCGCCAGGATGCCGCCAGCGGGGCAGCGCCGCTCGGTGCCGTTGAAGGCCATGCGCGTGCTTTGGTCTTCAACGGTCTGCCCATCGATCCGGCCAATGATCAGGTCCCCGCGCGCGATGACCGCCCAACCGCAGTTGTCGTTGATGTTCATGTCCTGGAGTTCCATGGTGCCAGGGCCATCAAAGACCACGCCCGGACCAGGCAAAAACTGCAGAGTCATGCCCTGAAGACGGACCCCATCTGAGCCCACCCGCACGGTCACAGCGCCGTCTTGGAGCGCGGGCGCCTCAAGGGTCACGCGGCCATCGGGGTGGCTGTTGCCGTCGACAAAGAGCGGGGCTGTGATGGAGGGCAGCGCCTGGACCAGCACAATGCGGCTGTTGTCGGCGTTGAAGCTGATGATGTCGGCCTCGGGTGTGGCGTTGGCCTCCTCGATGGCGGCCCGCAGCGTGCATCGGTCGCTGAGCGTCTTGCAGTCGCCGTTGCCGATGGCCGCGTCCGAGTCATCGTTTTCTGTGTCATCGACCACAAAGACCGCCGCCTGGACCTGAAGTGGACCCAGGAGCCAGAAGGCCGCCCCGAACGCCACGGCCCACCCCAACGCTTTGCCCCATTTTGTGCGCGCGCGCTTTGACTGGCTGCCCAAGAGCGCATGGGTTGGGGCGGATTTTGAGGGGTTCGCAGACATGTCATGAGGCAAGTCGCTCATCTGCGTCCGACGAGTGAGGGAGTGTGAGAGGGATTGTGGGTTCATGGTCCGGCCTTTGGATGTGGCGAGTGCGATTTAAACGCTGACTGAATATAGTACAACACCACCGGATAAGACAGGCGCATGTAAGGAAAACACACACTTGGTGTGTTTATGGGGGCAGGACGTGTGTTGTGGGGCGGAGTAGGGCGC
Source organism: uncultured Pseudomonadota bacterium (assembly GCA_937123825.1). Lineage (GTDB taxonomy): Bacteria > Myxococcota_A > Bradymonadia > Bradymonadales > CAKZKQ01. Next base: position 22,303 of record CAKZKQ010000462.1, on the reverse strand, counting down.
GAGAAAGCGCGGTTTTGACGGGCTTAAGGCGCTGTGGCGGGGCGCAGGGTGCGGATGGTTTGTTTCAACTCTTCATAGACCCATTGGATGGGTTCCTGGGATGATTTCAGGACGGTGAGGATCTGAGAGCATTGCGCGGGGTCCCCGCGGTGGGTGATGGCGCGCACGGTCCTGAGGGCAGCGGCGCGGACCCAGTCAAAGGGATCCGAGGTGCCCATCATGGCCACCCGTTGAGACAGTGCCTGGGCTTGCGGGCCGCGATCTTCGACGGCCTGGAGTGTGGCCACGCGCAGCCTGGGGTTGGCGTCTTTGAGCAGGTGGCTAAGCAGCGGCAGGGCCAGCTCGATGTCGAGTCGCACGATGACGTCGAGCATCTCGATGCGTTCATCAAAGGAGTCAAAGGGTCGGCTGCGCAGGTGTTGGGCCACGGCCAGTTGGGTGGCTCGGTTGTGGCCATGGCGAGCGAGGATTTCGAGGACCAGCCCAGAGAAGGCCAGGCTGTCGTGTTCGCGTTGGCCGACACAGGCGGCCAGGAGGCGGTCGGCAGGCGGGCCGTGGTGTTGTTGCAGCCCCCAGGCCACGGCGGCGGCCAGGAACCAGCCCCGGACGTTGTGGTAGCGCTGGGTGAGTTGGGGCGAGTTGAGGTGGCGGGCGAGTGTCTCAAGGGCGGTTTGGTTGACGTCCCCGGCGGCGATCAGTGCGCGCACGGCGGCGGCGGCGGTGCTTTGCGGCAGGTGGCCGCGGGCATCGCGGTGGAAGCGCAGCAGGGCCACAATGACGGCGGGATCGGTGTGTTCGGGGTGGTGGCGCAGCACCCGGCACAGGCGCTCAAGCTGAAGTTCGTCGATCTCGTCGCTGCTGAAGGCCTCAACCAGCGCGCGTCCCAGCAGCGCCCCAATCTGGGGGTCTTGAGAGCGGGCCAGGTGGACAAAGGCCAGGCGCCAGATCTGCTCGTTGCTCAGCGCCCCCATCCAGCGCCTGATGCGTCGGGTGGGCACCGGTGGTTTTTGCGCCTGAAAGAGTCCCAGTCCCAACGGGGGTTGTCCAGAGTCGGACCACTGGTGCAACCATCGGTCGGGCGGCTGACGGATCTCGTCTGGCCAGTGGCGGACCTGCGCGGAGGCATAGCGCAGCGCGCTGTGCAGGTCATCGCCATCATCCCAGTGATCAAAGAGGTAGATCAGCGCCGACCAGTTTGAAGGAGAGGGACCGCTCTTGAGCAGTTCTCGAAGTGTTTGAAGCTGTAGGGACATAAGGCGTCGAACAACAGTCACAAGGCTCGCCACCGATCTTCGGTTCGATTCCACCCCAGCCCCGAGGTGTTTTGGGCGATGGGCGGCGCTCCTGGCTTTCAACATTTGTGAATCTTTTCAGTCAGAACGTCAAGGTTATAGCGCCGCGAATGCATTTTTCTGGGTTTTGAGGGGTGCGGGGCATGGTCGCGGATGTGTTGGCCTCTTGTGTGGTTGATTTTTTGATATTGATTGTTGGTGGTGGGCGCATGGGGCGGCGCCCCACGCGGTCTTGGACGGTGGTGTGGCCAGAAGATTCGTGTGGGTGAGGTGCGCTTTGGCGTCAAGTCCCCATCAGGCCGTTCCGATGAGCACCTCAGCATGCACCCTGGTGACCGCTGTGACAGCCTTGATGTCCGGTCTGATCACGCTGCAGGGGTGGCCCGTTTTGCGCTTTTGTCTGCCTGGAGGATTTCTTATGAGCACCGCGCCCAACAACCATTTGCGTGTCGAGCAGCGCCAACACCAGCGCCTGACCATGAAGATGTCGGTGCATTTTGAGACCGATGAGGATCTTTTTGAGGTCACGGCCCACGACGTCAGCCCTGGTGGGGTCTTTGTGCGCACCGATCGGCAGGTGGAGCGCAACGATCGGGTGGTCATCTTCCTCATTCATCCGCAAGATCCCGACGAAGAGATCATGGTGCAAGGCTGCGTGGTGCGCCACGGTCAAGATGCCCAGGGCCGCCCAGGCGTCGGGGTGGCCTTCAATGCCTGCTCCGCGCGCAAGATCGAGCGCCTGGTCGAGTTCATCAACAGCGCCGTCGATGGACGCCAACCCGCTGCCCCACCGCAAGCCCCAGCCCACGCGGCCAGCGAAGTCGCCTGAGACCCAAATCCTTCAGTAACCGCGGGCCCTTGAGGTGCCTCATAGATGCGTTGCTGATATGCCTGTTCTTTGGGTCGCGCTGGTGCGCTGACATATTGTGCGGTTTGGCTTGTGACGCGCGGGCTTGTTTTGGCATGATGTAAATGTTTAGGGCTTTTTGAACTTTTCAGGCAAAGTTCCAGGCCAGACTTGGATGCCATACCGGGAGACAGCGCGCCTCAATGGGCCAGCCCATCCACCTCCAGAGCTATGATTTGACCGAGGTCCTGGCATCGGGCACCGCAGGTCGTGTCTGGGCCGGAGTGCACCGTGAGACGGGCATCTCTGTGGCCGTCAAGGTCTTGCATCAGCGCGTGTTTCGTCGTCGCGGTGCGGTGGATGACTTCTTTAACGAAGCCCGCGTGGCCGCCTCACTCAACCACCCCAACATTGTGCGCGTCATTGATTACGGCCGGATCTCGGACGGCGACGCGCTGATGTCCCCTGGCACCTTTGCACCCGGCTGCCCCTTTCTTGTGGCCGAACGCGCCGGGCAGACGCTGGCCAAATGCAAGTCCTCCATGGACTGGCCATCGCTGCGGATCCTCATTCAGACAGTCCTGGACGCGTTGGCCTATGCCCACGCCCGTCAGATCGTCCACCGCGACATCAAGCCGGGCAACATCCTGGTCGATCTGGACCTTGACGGGAAGATCGAGGCCGTCAAGCTGACCGACTTTGGCATCGCCCACCTCCAGGAGCGCGCCATTGAAGGCCGAGAGGAGCTGGTCGGCACCCCCGACTATATGGCCCCCGAACAGATCCGCCTTGAGCGCCGGTGGTTTGGCCCCTGGACCGATCTCTACGCCCTGGGCTGCACCGTTTATGAGATGCTCTGTGGCCACAAACCCTTTGAGCACCCCGACCCCCACGGCGTCATGGCCGCCCACGTCATGCGCCCCTTTCCCAAGGTCGAGCCCCGCTTTGATGCCCCCGACGGCATCGAGCAGTGGATCCAGCGCCTGACCATGAAAGAGCCCCGGCGGCGCTTTCAATTCGCCGCCGACGCCATGCGCGCCCTTGAAGAGTTGGAGCAGCCCAAGCTCGCCGCGCCCATGAACACCCCCCGGATCTTTGCGGCCCTCTTTCCCGAAGATGAGCCCACTGTGATCCTTGACGCCGTCAAAACCCTCCAGCCCGGCCGGATGGTGACCCTCAACGCCATCGATCTGCCACGCCGCTGGGTCCGAGGGGAGCCGCCCCCCGTCCCCATGGAGATGGTCGGGGCGGGTTTGCGACTCTTCCCGCTGCGCGAAGTGCCCATCGTGGGCCGCACGCACACGCGCGACGCCCTATGGCAGTCCCTCTACAATGTCTACCGAGGCGGCGAGCCCCAACTGGTGGTCCTCAGAGGCCCGGCGGGGCTGGGCAAGAGCCGCCTGGCGCAGTGGCTCTGTCGCCGCGCCCATGAACTTGGCGCCGCGGTCCCCATGCGCGCCACCCACAGCCGTGAGCGCGGCAAGGCCCACGGCCTTGGCCCCATGCTGGAGCGCTTCTTTCGTGGGGTCGGCATGCGGCGCGAAGGCCTCCAGGAGCACCTGGAGCAAGAATTGCGCGCGCTGGGGGCCAGCATGGAGCACGAGTGGGTGGTCCTGACCGATTGGATCCGCCCCCGCGCCGAGCTTGGCCGCGCCCTGCAAACCCAGCAAGAGCGCTTCAACATCCTCAAGCGCCTGCTCTGGCTCATGGGACAGCGCCGCCCGGTGATCCTCTGGTTGGATGACTTGCAGTGGGGCGAGCAGGCGCTGCGCTTTGTGGGCAGCCTGCTGCGCGAGCCCTGGCTGCGGCCTTGTCCTGTGTTGATGATCGCCACCGTGCGCCAGGAGGTGCAGCTTCAGGAGATCCGCAACCGCCGCCACCTTGAGGAGTTGCTCACTCACCCGCGCGCCCAGGCGCTGACCCTGGAGCCGCTGACCGAGGCCGATCACCGCTCGCTGCTTCGCCGAGCGCTGCGCCTTGAAGATCGCCTCAACGAACGCATCCTGGCGCGCACCGCCGGAAACCCCCTCTTTGCCATCCAGCTCATCCACAACTGGGTCCAGCGCGGGGTCCTGCGGGCCACCCCCGAGGGTTTTGTCCTCGATGAAGACGACGATCAACCCTGGCTCCCCGACGATCTCTTTGAGTTCTGGTCCCGGCAGTTGTCGCGCTTGATGGCCAACCACCGCAGCGAACAACGCATGCTGGAGATCGGGGCCGTTTTTGGACAGCGGATCCCGCTGGAGCACTGGCGCCGCGCCTGCGAACTGCGCCAGGTCCACTTTGCCCCGCGCCTGATCGAGCTGCTTCAGACCGCCGGGTGGATCCTGGCCGAGCCCGACGGCTACCACTTTGTCCACGGAATGCTCCAGGAGACGATCGCGCGGCTGGCCCGTGAGGCCGGGCGCTGGAAAGAGCACTGCCTGGCCGTCGCCGCAGCCCTCGAACCCGAGGCCACCACTGGCCAGGAGCACGAACGCCTGGCCGAACTCTTCCTCCAGGGCGACGCCTTCCGCCCAGCGGTCGTCCACATGGAGCTGGCCGAGGGCTTCTATGCCCGAAGCTCCGCGCCGCGCTCGCGCAGCAGGGTCCTCTTCAACCTCCAACACACGCTCGCCTCGATGGGTCTGGCCGAGCACTCCAACGCCAGACTCCTGGTCCGCGTCAAGATGGCGGTCTGCAACGTCGAACTCCAGCGTATTGAAGACCTTGAGGTCGAGTTCGCCGCCCTCCAAGCCGCCATCAACGCGGGCTCCCCCGGACCGCGCGTGCGCCTCCACTTTGCTTTCCTTGAGTTCCGATTGGCCGAGGATCAAGGCCACCTGGTCCGCGCCGAATCCCTTCTGGAGCGCGGCACTGCCCTGGCCGATGAACTCTCCGAAGGGTACTGGCAGGTGCGCATGCGCTCGCTGCGTGCCCAGGTCCTGCCCAGGCTTGGCCGCGTTCGCCCCGCCATCGACCTCCTCCAGCAGGCCGAGGCCATTGTCCAGGACCGCGACGACATCGACCTCTCCGCCGCCGCCACCGCGCGCCTCGTGCTCTCCTCCCTCTACGCCTACCTGGGCGCCTGGGAAGAGGCTCGCCAGCGCCTGGAGACCGCCCTGGATGAACTCAAGCGCTGCGGCCACTGGGCGCTGCACAACTTTGGCATGACCCTCATGGGGGACGTGCTCAGGCTTGGCAGCGGCGACTTTGACGGTGCCGAGCGCTGCTACAGCAATGTCCTGAAGTACACCGAACGCACGCGCCCCGGCATGGACATCGTCTCTCGGCTCAACCTCTCCTATGTCGCCATCGCGCGCGAGGAGTACGCCGCAGCTTTGGAGCGCCTTGACACCCTCACCATCGAGATTCACCGCACTGGAAAGCGCGTCCACGCCTGCTGGGTCGACACCGCCAGGATGGTCTGTTGCGCAGGCCTCGGGGATTGGGGCCGCCTCGATGAGATCTTTGAAAAAATCCAGGAGCCGCTGCTCCAGATCCGCGACCGCGATCTGGCCTGGATGCTGACCCGCTGTGTCAAGCTGGCCCTCCTTGGCAAGCAGCCCCAAAGGGCGCAGCTCATCGAGCCGATGGCCATTGAGCAATGGGAGACGCTGGAGCAACCCGACGAAATCCAGCGCATCAAGCACTGGATGGCCCAACACACCGTCGAACCCACCCGCGCATAAACACGCCCTAAAACGCCCAACTCAGCGCCGCGCTGAACGATCTGCCCCGGCGCTCCACCTGCGTCACGCGGTTGCCCTGCGTAAAGCGCACCGGCTCATCCAAGAGGTTCTTGGCCTTCAGCGAGAGCTTGACCCCGTCGCCAAAGCGCTGCGACAAAACCAGATCCACCACCGCCACCGGCTCCTCAATGATGTCCGGCGCCCCCAACGCCCCCACGTCCGAGATCCTCGGCCCCGTGATGTGGTAGAGCGCCGCCGCCCTCAAGCCCGAGTCCGGATTGTCGACCCCAAGCTGGAGGTTGAGCACGTAGGGCGCCTGACCCTGGAGCGGGCGCGTGTTGGAGGTCTGGATGCCCGACGACTCATCCAACTCGATCCGGCTGTGCACCAAGGTCAGGTTGCCGCTGGCGTAGAGGTCCAGCAACGCCTCATGGATGAAGTCCAGGCGCTTGTAGAGCTCCAACTCCAACCCCAGATTGCTGGCCCCCAGCGCGTTGGTGTACGTGATCGTGTGCTGGGCGGCCACCTCCACCGTCTTCTCAATCGGATCCTGAAACTGCTTGGCAAAGAGGCTGATCGACATCGACTCACCTGCGCGCGGATACCACTCCCAGCGCAAATCCTGGTGCAGGATCGTCCCGCGCTTCAGATCCTTGTTGCCAAAGATCTGCCGCCCACCGGTCACATCGTTGAACGTGGCCGGTGACAACTCCCGAAAATCCGGCCTCGTCACCGTCCTGCTTGCCGCAGCGCGCAATTTCATCGACTCGCCCAGATCCCAGGTCGCCGTCAGCGCAGGCAACAGATCGAACGTCTGCAGCGAGGCCAACTCCGGGGTCGATTCCGGGTTGAAGAGCTCAAAGGTCTTCACCTCCTGGTCTGAACCCTCCACCCTCAATCCACCCAGCACCGTCAACGCCTCCCAAGGCGAAAGCTGCGCCATGGCATACCCCGCCATGATCAACTGCGTGGCGCTGTAGTTGTCCGTCGGCCTGGTAATCTCGCCAAATTGAAAGCCCTGCCCATCGATGTTGTCCGCCACAAAGATGTCTTCGGGGCGCTGGCTGATGATCTCCGAGTCACCGCTGATGGGACCCTTGTGCAAGAATTTGTAGCGTCGCGTGTCGACCTCGCGCGATTTGTGGATCATTGAGGCCCCAAACTTAAGCTGCTCCCCATCGCCCAGCAGCCGCATCGGCCACGTCACGTCCACGCCCAGATCGTGGTTGTGGTCCACCAACAAGCTGAAGACCCGCTGGTTCCCCTCCGGCCGGTCCGACAACAGGTGCTCGCCGGTGTTCTCCTCCAGATCATAGCGGACCTCGCGACGGTCAGGCTCGTCGCGCACGGCCAGCGCATAGCTGTAGTGCCACTGCAGCGACCAGTCCTCTGCCCCAGGGCGCTCAAAGTCGTGCTCCCCATGCAGATGCTGGTGCAACAAGGTCCGCTCCACCCAACGCAGCCGCGTCACGTCGATGATCGTGCCCACATCCGAGTTGAAGCCGTTGTAGCGCCGCGCCTCGTTGTCGGTGATCCGCGTCATAAAGAACGCCCACCGCAGCCGATGGTCCGGGCTTAAGTCGATCCCCGCGCTGAGCAAACCCGAGAGCGTCACCGTGTTGGTCAGGTTCTCGAACTTGTACCCATGCTGAAAGCTCAACTCATCGTCGCTGAGCTTGTAAAAGGTCGCCCTGGGCGCCGTGCGTGCCCAGGCGTTGTCATACCCCAACGCCAACAAATAACCCGCAGGCTTGCCCCCCAGCGTGCCAAAATCACCGACCTCAAACGACAACCCCAACCCCGGCGGCGCGCTAAACCGCTGCGGCGTCCAAACATTGTTCATCTGCTCGCCAAAGGCCTCCAACTGCTCCGCCGTGTACCCCCGACTGCTGAACCTGTCTCGCTCCGAAAGCTGCTCCCCGTTTGAGGCCCGCGCCACCGCGTCGGGCAGCGCGCGCGTGCCGCCGTCGATCCCCAAAAAGTCCCACGGACCGCCCGGATCGCGCAGGCTCGGAACCAAAGTTGTCCTCGTGCGCCACGTCCCGCTCACCCCCGCCTTGCCCTCAAACCCTGCCGGAAAACCCCGCGTCCGCAGCACCACCACGCCCCCGCCAAACTCACCGGGCATGTCCGGCGTGTAGGTTTTTTGGATCAAGATCGACTCCAGCGCCGAGGCCGGAAACAAATCCAACGGCACCACGCGCCGCTCCGGCTCCGGGCTGGGCAAGACCGCCCCGTCCAACAAGGTCATCGAGTACCGATCCCCCAACCCCCGGACATAAGCGTAGCGACCCCCGACGACCGTCACCCCCGTGACACGCTTGAGCGCCGAGGCCGCGTCTGAATCCCCCGAGCGCGACATCTGGTCGGCGCCGATGATGTCGTTGACCGCCGCCGACGTGCGCCGCTCGTCGATCACGTCCAGCGCGCTGCCCTCGATCCGAGGCGCCACCACCACAAAGTCCTCCAGCTCCACCCCCGACGGCGTCATCTCGGCATTGAGCTGCGTGTCCGCATCGACCATGACGTTGACCTCGGGCAGGACCAAGGTGCTGAAAGACGGGTGGATGGCCGTCAAATCGTGCAAACCCACCGGCAAATCGAGCACAAACCGCCCTTCTTCATCCGTGCTTGAGTTGGCCTTCAGGCCGCGCACCAACACGCGCGCCCCCACCACCGGCGCGCCCGTCTCGGCGTTCTCCAGCCTCCCCAGCACACGCCCGCTGGGGAGATGTTCGTCCCCCCGGGGGTCCGAGGCACTGGCCTGCGCGGCCTCTTCGGTGGGGGTCTCCAACTCCACGCGCCCCAACGCGCCGTCTTCGGCCAGCGAGACCAGGACCAATGTCTGTTGCCCCGAAAAAATCATCACCGAGACTTCGGCGCCCGACCCCAAACGCACTTTGTGGGCGCCCGGCGGCAGGATGAGCCGAAAGGCGCCGTCTGCGTCCGTCTCCTCTTGTTGGTCCGCGACGGTGACCGGGACGCCCTGGAGCGGCGCGCCGCCTTGCTGCTCAAACACCACACCGTAGAGCGCCCCGGCGCTCTGAGCGCTGACGCCCATCGACCAAAAGACCGCGACGCCAGCCAGCGCCAGCGCCCACAGGCGCGCTCCGGTCAAGACCCTTGCGTTCATGGACAACTCCTGGCGTCGCGCTGGCAGGCGGCCATGGCCCGGCGCAGTTCGGCGGCGTTGGCAAAGATTCTGGGGTCGGTGATCCCGTCCAAATGGCGGTCGGCGCGCCCGTAACGGCGCGTCATAAAGAGCACGTACGCCATGGCGTAAGCCACCGACTCATCGCCCGGCAACAACCCCAGGCGGCGCAGCGCCGGTTCGAGCGCCACCGCCTCTTCGTAGCGCTCCATGGACACCAACATGCTCAAGCGCAGCCGGGCGCGGGCCAGCGGATCGGGCACCAGCGCCCCCAGATGCAGCGCGCTTTGGTGCCAGCCGGCGCGGCGGTAGGTCTCGGCGGCCTCATCGGCGTAGGCCGCGTCCAACCAGGCCGCCCGCTCGTAGATCCGCGCCGCAGCCAGCGGCATGTCGATGTCGGCGTAGGTCCTGGCCAGGAGCACCAGCAGGCGCGCGTCGTGTTCAAAACGCAGGTTGGCCTCTTCCAGGACTTCAATGGCTTCGTTGTAGCGCCCAGCCCGGCGCATGATCTCGGCCAACGTCACCCAGTCGTCGGCGGTGACGTCGCCCCGTTGCAGAAAGCGCTGCCCGTGCTCCAGCGCCAACCCGTAGAGCCCCAACTCGGCCAGGAGGTGGAGCCGTTGGCGCACCAGGGGCCGGTCTGCGGGGTGACGCTCCAACGCCGCGCCGAGCGCCGTCCACGCGCTGCCCTGGTCCCCAAGCCTCAAATGGGCCTGGACCCGCATCATGTGCGCTCTGGGGTTGCTCGCCGCGATCTCCCCAGCGGCGTCGAGCGCCTCAATCGCCCGCACATCATCGCGCAGCGCAAAGTGGGCCTGTGCCAGGAGCAAGGACAGTTGTTCTTTTTGTCCGATGTCCTGGGCGCCGCTGCGGGCTTTTATCAGGTGCCCCACGGCGACCTCATGGTGTTCCAGGCGCAGGTGGGCCAGGGCCGAGAGCGTGTGGTAACGGGTGGCGTCAAAGGTGTCGTCGTTGGGGTCAGGGGTGATGGCGTCGAGCACCTCGGCGGCGCGCTCGTGATCACCGCCCGCCACCAAGACCGCCGCCAACTCCAGCGGATCGACCTCTTCTTCGTTCTGGGCTGCGGGTTCCTGAGCGTGTGTGTGCAGGGCGGCGCTCAGTGACAGACCCCACACCACGGCGCAGCCTGTCAGCAGACGCGCGATGTGCCGCCAACGGCGAGCGATGCGCTGGGGGGTTGGTGTCTTGGGTTGCTGCATGGGTGTTGCCTTGTTGTGTTGGGTCGTTGGGCGGCGTCAGAGTTTGAAGACGATGCGCTGGGTGATGCGCATCTGAACGGCCTGACCCTGGTAGGTGGCCGGTTCAAACTCCCACTGCCCGATGGCGTCCACGGCGGCCTGGTCAAAGACGCCCGGCGGCACCGACTCCAGGACGCGCACGCGGGTGGGTTCTCCCCGGCTGTTGACCAGCAGGCTGAGCTTGACGTAGCCCTCGACGCGCTGGGCGTTGGCGCGCGGTGGGTATCTGGGCCCGACCCGGCGCCGCGGGCGCGGCTTCTGGTCGACGGTGTCGGCGGTCATGACAAGGTTTTCGGCGGCCGCGGTGTCGCCCAGGAGGTCTTGGCTGCCGCCCAGATCAAAGCCCTCAAAGGCGGGCAGAGAGAGGCTGACGCCGCCCAGATCGGCCGAGAGGTTGGGCGGCGGTGCTTTGACCGAGCGCCGCGCCCGCTTGGGTTTGGGCTTGGGTTTGGGGCGCCGCGCTGCGGGGGGTTTGGGAGCGCGCTTGATGGACACCGCAGGGGCCGCCGCCTGAGCGTTGGATTCGGGCGCCTCGACGGCGCTGTTCATCGTCAAGATCAGCCCCAAGACCAGGCAGCCGCCGCCAAAGGCCACCGCCAGCGATCCGACCACGCGCGCGGCGCGCCGCCACTTTGGGTAGACGCCGTCGTCGTTCAACCTGCCTCCTGCTCGGTGGCCACCACCACATCTTCAGCGCCCGCCAGACGGCACTGGTCAATGACCTCAATCAAGCGGCCGGTTTCAATGTGCTTGTCGGCGATCACCAAGACGTTCTTGGAGGGGCTGGAGCGCAGCATGTCCCGCAAGTGGCTCTGAAGCATGTAGACCTTGGTGGGCTTGTCCTCCAGATAGACCGTGCCGGTGTTGTCGATGTTGACCCGCAGGATCTTCTCGGGGGCGCGCGAAGCGCTGGCGGCGCTGGGCCGCTCCAGGTCGAGCTTCATGTCTTTGACGAAGGTCGTCGAGACCATGAAGAAGATCAGCAGGATGAAGACCATGTCGATCAGCGGGGAAATGTCGATCTCGGCCGCCGAGCGCTTGTTTCTGCGCAAATACTTCACGCCGCCGTCTCCTGGGTGCCAAGGAGCACCTCGGTCAATGTGTCCAGCTCCATCAGCAAGCGCTCTTCGCGCCGCGCCAGCAGGCGCCCGATGACCAACCCCGGGATTGCCACGGCCAAACCCATCTGGGTCGAAAAGAGCGCCTCGGAGATCCCCCCCGCGATGCCGCCAGACTGCGTGTAGAGGGCCATCTGGCCGAGCGAATCAAAGGTCTCGATCATGCCCGACACCGTCCCCAGCAGCCCCGTCAGCGGCGCGGCCACGACCACCGCCTGGACCAGCGCCCGGCAGCGCCCAGCCTCCCTGGCGATGTCCCCAAACGCCACCGCCAATGCTCGCCGTAGCCGAGTTCCATGGTGCTTTTGGGTCAACGCCACGCCGCGCAGCACAGCGGCGTCGATCAACCCTCGCGGGGTCCGTGCCGGCGCCGCCCGATAGAGCCGCACCAACGCTCTGAGCCCCACCGAAGATCCTCGCCAGAGCGTCAGCGCCCGGTATCCGAGCCCGTACCAGAGCACCACCGCAAAGGCGATCAGCGGTCCCATCGTGAAGCCGCCCTGGGCCAGCAACTCCAGCGCCTCTTGTGTTGCCGTGGTCGCCATCACTGAGGCCCGCTCCCGCCCGTCATGGCCATGGCTCCGGCAGGCAGTGGGCCGCCGAGCGAGGGCTCATGGGTGGGGCTCTTGATGGGCAATGGTGACGCGCTGGATGCGTCATCGTTGCCGCTCTCATCGGTGTTGAGGACTTCCAAAGCGCCGCGCTCCAATGAGGCGATCATGGACTCGGCCCGCGCCGTCAGCAAAGAGCCCACCAGCAAGGTGGGGATGGCGACGATGAGCCCCAGTTCGGTGGTGATGAGGGCCTCGGAGATGCCGCTTGAGAGGAGCTTGGGGTCGCCGGTGCCGTACTCGGTGATGATGTCAAAGGTGGCGATCATGCCCGTGACGGTGCCCAGGAGCCCCAAAAGCGGGGCCACGGCGGCAAAGACGGTCAACGCCGAGCCAAAACGCTCCAGTTTGGGGATCTCGCGCAGGAGCCCTTCGGTGATGATCCGCTCTTGCTCTTCAGGGTCGGCCTCCATGCTGCGCAGCGCCGCCGCAAGGACGCGGGCCATGGGCCCCGAGCGCTTTTGGGCCAGCACCAGGGCTTGCCCGCGCTCTCCGCGCCGCAGCAGCCCCACCACCGCGCTCAAAGTGCGCGCCGCGCCCAGTCCCGCCCAGCCCAGCAGCAGGGCGCGCAGCATGAGCAGGAGCGCCGCCAGCGCGCCCAAACCGACGATGACCCAGGCGATCGTGCCGCCCGCCTGGACGATGCCCAGCGCCGTCTTCTCTTTGGGCGGCTCGATGGCCTTCTCCAGACTCTCGTGTAGGAAGATGGCCATGGTCTGGGGCCGACGGCCATCAAGGAGGGTTTGGGCGGTGTCGGCGGCCAGCGGGCCGCCAGCCTCCCAGATCTTCAGGCGACCCTGTCCCGCTGGGGCCAGCGCGCCCGACCCCTGGGGGCTGACCCCGTAGGTGGCGATCTGGCCGATGTGGAGCCGCTGGCCTTGGACTTCGGTGCCGTCGGGCAAGAAGAAGGGGCCCTGGGTGGTGCGGATGAGGCTGCCCTGGGCGATGGCCTGCGGGGTGTGTTGAAAGATGGTGTTGATGTGTGCCAGGCGCGCGGGCTGGTCGTCCGCGTCGGGGGTGGCCGGGAGCTTGTGTCCGATGGCTTGGAGGCCGTCGGCGGCGCGGACAAAGAGTTGGTCGATGAGCGCGCCGTCGCCGTCGTCGGGTTGCTGCGCAGCCAGTTGGCGCAGCTCGTCGTCGAGCAGATCGGACTGCTCTTGGAGTGCGATGATTTGTTGTTGTAGGCGGCGAAGCTCGCCTTCCGCCCGCGCGATGTCACGACGGGAGGCCTCTTTGACGGCGGCGCGCCTGCGGCTGAGGGTGTCTTTTTCGGCCTGGAGGACTGAGAACTCGCGTTGATAGGCCGCCTTGAGGTCGGCGGGTTGTGCTGCGGCGGTGGCGGTGCCGAGGGTGAGCGCCGCCAGCGTGGCGATGGCCAGTATAGTGTTGAGCAGGGGCGAATTCATGGGGCCTCCGCAGTGGTGAGGGCTTGGGGGAGGGTGAAGTGGCCGGCGCGGATTTGTTTTTGGAGGGCGTCAAAGAGCAGGGCGATCTGGGCGCGCCCGTCTTCGTCGGTGGTTTCGATCCAGCGCCAGCGGTCGCCGTCGCGTTGGAGGCGTCCGTAGCGGCCGTCGGCGGCGCTGAAGTACATCATGACCATGCCCAGGCGCGCGGTGCGCACAAGGAGGGTTTGCCCGTCGAGGTTGATGGTGTCCTGGTGGAGGCCGTTTTCTCGGGCGAGCCGCCGCTCGTCTTCGACGCGCTCCCATAGGCGCCATAGGGCTTGTTGTGGGGTGATGAGCTTGTCGTCGAGTTGGGATTTGATCTGGTTGATGGCCTCCAGGCGCTCGGTGAGCTTGAAGGGCATCGTTGTGGCGACGGCGTCTTTGACGATGGTGATGGCGGCGTCGGCGGCTGGACGCAGGGCCTGCGCGTGTGCGGTGCGGGCCTGGCTTTCGGCCTGGAGCTTGGCTTTGCGGTCTTGGAGTTGGCGCAGCCGTGTGCGGGCGCGTCCCAGCTCGATCTCCAGATCGGTTTTTTGGGCGGCCAGCGAGCGCAGCCGTTGACGACGGGCCTCTTCGACGTCGCGGATCTCGACCGAGAGGGCTTCGACCTCGGCGCGCAGGCGGCCAAGCGCGCGCGCCAGGTCATCGAGGTCTGCGGCGAGCGCGGGCAGTGTGATGAATGCCGCCAGGAGCCCCAATCCGCACAGCGCGGCGGTGAGGGGTTTGCGGGGGCGGCGCCAGGGCAGCGGCGTGGGGGTCGTCATGGCGGCAACTCCTGGTGGGATATGGGCTCTGGAGCGCGGTGCGGATTGGGGGCAGAGGCTGACCGCCTGAAAATCAGCCTCCGCCCCTGTGTGCGCGTGGTTCAGTTGCGGACGCTGGTGGTCCAGCCTTCGGTCCAGTCCTGGCTGGGATCGACGGCGCCCTTGTAGTCCACCTGGTCAAAGAAGCCGTCGGCGGGGACCACGGCGCCGCTGGCTGCGGGGCTGCCGGAGCTGGGGCGGAAGTCCGGGGCGGCGGTGTCGACGTTGGTCAGCTTGGGGTCGCCGGTGGTGTTGCCTTCGCCGCCGTTGTAGAAGTCTTCGATGCTCATGGCGTCGTCGCCTTCAAAGTCCTCTTCGGCGTCTTCGCCGTCGCCAAAGGGGCTGGCGCAGTCGAGCAGGGAGTTGGCCACGGCCAGATCACCGCTCTTGGCGTTGCTGAAGGTCTCAAGCTGGTCGATGTCAAAGCAGGTGTCGTTCCAGCCGGTGATGACGGCGTTGTGGATCTCCCCGGCGGTGCCCTCGCGCAGCAGCACGCCGATGTCGCTCAGGTCGCTGTCGGGCTGACCGATGAGGGTGACGTTGGACAGAACGGGGTTGGAGCGCGGGCTGGCGCTGTTGTCCTCGCCGTTGTTGTCGGCCTCGATGCCGTTGTCGCCAGCGTCTTCGTACTGGAGGGCGATGAAGTACTGGCCCTTGCCCTGCCAGCCGTCGGTCCAGTCGAGGTTGTCGTCGGCGATGCCCGTGGTCAGGATGTGCTTGAAGTTGACGGTGCCGCCAAAGAACTCCACGCCGTCGTCCTTGCCCATGTGGATCTGGATGAAGTCCAGCTCGGTGCCGCTGCCGACGCCCTGGAGGGCCAGGCCGTTGAGTTCGTTGTCGGGGCTCAGAATGCGGCCAGCAAACTCGATGCGCACGTAGCGCAGCACGCCGCTGTTGTCGTCGGTCTTGTCGCCGCCGTAGAAGCCGGTGCCGCCTTCGCCAAAGCTCTCGCAGGAGCCACCATCGCCCTCATCGGCGCAGGCGTTGATGGGCGCGCGGCCGTTGATGATCACGCCGCCCCAGTCGCCGCGTGCGCGGGAGCCTTCGGCCTGGGACGAGGTGAAGACGATGGGCGCGTCCTTGGTGCCCGCGGCGTCGATCTTGGACCCACGGCGGATGGCCAGAAAGCCGTTGGTGCTGGTCTCGCCAAAGATGGTCGTGCCCGGTTCGATGGTCAGCGTGGTGGTGTTGACGTCGTCGCCCACAAAGACGCCGCCGCGCAGCAGCCAGTCCGTGTCCGCCGTCAGCGTCAGGTCCTCGGTGATGACACCCGACAGGACGCACACCCCGGCCCCTTCATCACAACTGACGCCGCCGACGTTCTGGTCCACGTTGACGCCGCTGTCCTCGCTGGTGTCGCCGCAAGCGCTGGTGATGAGGGCGGCCAGCAACAGGCCCATGCTCAACTTCTTGGTCTGGATGCTCATCATGATCGGCCCCTCCTGAGGGTCTGTGTCCATGAGCAGAGCGCGTCGTGGTTGAGGATTGGGTGCCCGCGCCCTGTGTGAATCTGGGCGCTATGTAGACCGGGGTGATGGCGTGGACATGATTCTGTGTGATGATCGCGCAACAAGTTTTTGAATCTTTCGAATTGAATTTAATGTATTTAATGGCGTTTTTAGTGGGTTTTGATGGTTTTGTTTTGGGCTTTGAACGGCTTTGGTTCCCCAAAGCGCGCTTTGCGACATCAAGAGCGCCATTGGATTGCTGGCGTGATCATGGGGCAACGGTGGGGCAGGGTTGAGCGGTTGATGGTGGGGTGGTGGAGGCCGTGGAGGTGGGGTGTGAGCGGTTGATCGGTGTGGAGCGTGGTTGCGTTTGAAAAGGGCGCGTGGGTGCCGTGGTGTTGAATGGGTGTGGGGTTTGGGAGGTGTTGTGTGTGTGGTTCAGGGCGGCTTTGTGCGCAATCCGACGGTTTGATGACAGAGATGACGACACCGTTTGAGCGCGCAGAGGCGTGCCTGTCCATGAACGCGGCGTTGCTGCGATGGTTTGGGGGAGTGAGGTGCTGAGTGAGGGGGGGAAGGGGCGAGTTTTAAGCTCGGTCTGACAATTGGAGTTTATGAGTTGGTTTAGGTTCTGTTGAGGTTTGCTCCCGTCGCCGGTGGGCCGACAACGGCCAACATTCGGGCGACAGCGCCATTGAGCCCGTCGCCATGCGTCCCCACAAGCCCCATGCCGTCGTCAGCAATACTCGGTGATGCGCTGCATCACCTGTGCTGGCTTCCTCGGCCTGAGACTCGTGGAGCCGCCTGGCTCGTGCTCAATAGCGCTGCCTGCCCTCGCTCCCGACGCCCTCGCGCGTACTTCCAGTATGCGATCGGTTGTCGAAAACGATCTTGTCTCGTTCTCGTCACCACCGGACTCGGTCCACAAACCTCAACAGAACCTAGACGACGCGGTAGCCGACGCCTCGGACGGTTTCGATGTGGCGTGCGTCGTCGCCGAGCTTTTTGCGCAGGCGCATGATGTGGGCATCGACGGTGCGGTCGAGGACCTCGGTTTCGTCGCCCCAGACAGCGTCGAGGAGTTCGTCTCGGGAGTAGACCCGGCCACGGCTGGTGAGCATGGTCACGACCAGATCAAATTCGGAGCGAGTCAGGGCGATGACGTTGTCGCCCCGGCGCACGCGGTGGGCGTGCAGGTCGATCTCGATGTCGCCCACGCGGAAGACCTGGCGCTGGGGTTGTTGCTGCATGCGGCGCAAGATAGCGCCGATGCGCAGCAGCAGTTCGCGGGTGCTGAATGGTTTGGTGACGTAGTCGGTGGCGCCAAGCTCAAAGCCCACCACACGATCGACCTCGGTGTCGCAGGCGGTGAGCATGATGATGGGTTTGTGACGCGTGCGGGGGTCTGACATGAGCCTGCGGCAGACCTCTTTGCCAGAGATGTCCGGGAGCATCAGATCCAGGACGATGAGCGCCGGGTCAAAGTCGATGGCCATCTTCAGGGCCTGGTTTCCGGTGTGCGCGCACTTGGCGTCGTAGCGCGCGGCGCGCAAATTGAAGGAAATCAGCCGAGCGATGTCGGGTTCGTCATCGACGACGAGGATGCGGGTGTGATCCTGGCTCATGGGTGCGCTCCTGACTGATACCAAACCGAGCCTTTCGTCTGCGCTTTGGTATCAGTGGTCCGGTTCTGGGCTGCCAACCACAACCAGAGGGGGCATCAAGGGCATCGGTCCATGAGCGATGGCGCAGCGGTGCGCCCTCTGATCTGACATCAACATGCCCCAGCGGCGCTCTAAAGGTGTGAATGTTGTGCAAACCCTTTGTGACGTTTTCGAGGAGATGGTCGCAAGGGGACCTGAATCGGCCTTTTTTGCGACTTTTGACTCGATTGGAGGCGTTGAGCGTGCCTTTTGAGGGGGTGGGGTGGTGCCTGGAGGCACTGTGTGAGCCAGAGGGGGTGGGCGGTGGGCCAGGGCGCCGGGGAGAGGCGCCCGGCGCGCGTCATTTGCCCAGCAGGCCCTTTTTGAGGTCTTCGTCGGCGGGGTTTTTGCCCACGTAGATGCTGAAGATGGCCTTCATGAACTCGATGCCTTCGATGGTGCCCATGGGTTTCTGGGAGCCTTTGGCGGGCTTGTCGATGAAGGTGGTGCCTTTGCCCGGGACATAGTCAATGATGATCTGATCGCCTTCTTTGGCGTCGCGCATCCAGCCGCGCAGCTTGGCGCGCTTGTCTTTGGCGATCTTCTGCTTCTTGAGGGCCTCATCGAGGGTCTCGATGAGCTTCTCTTTGTCCACATCGCGCAGGAAGTGCATGACCATGCGCTTGGGGGCGTCGTCGTTGACGATCTTGCCACCGTCTTTGCTCTTGGCCGTCAGGTAGAGGCCGCCGACGTAGACGTCGAAGGTGAACTTTTCACGCAGCCCCATGCCGTTGAGGACCAGCGTGGTTCCGCCGACGTTGGCCTTATCGGGCAGCGTGACGCCGGCCAGCTTGCCCGCCAGGGCAACCGAAGAGATGAGCATGGTAAGGGCGATACAAACGAGCAAGAGGGTTTTACGCATCGGGGAGGCCTCAATTCAAAAGCATGGAGTGTGTTGTTTTCCCGGCTTCGGACGACAATCAGAGGTGCCACGGGTATGCGCGCGAGTCAAGCTCCCCGTGCTGGCCGGTGCCCAGAGCCCATTCGAAAAGCCTCGTCGCGGTGCGTTGAGGGTCGCTCACGCACCTTTTTGTGTCACACAAAACCCGCTATCCATTCAAATCGCGCATCAGCTTGGCCCGGATGTCGTCCTCGTCCTGATCGTCGGGCGGATCCTCGGCGCCCTCGTCTGGATCAAGCTCATCCTTGATGTCCTCCAGATCATCGCGCAGCGAATCAATGGTGTCCTTGGACGCCTTCCACGCCTCCTGTCCCACCCTGCGCGCGTGCTCGCCCAGGTTCCTGGCCTCACTCTCCAGGCGCTCCGTCATCGCGCGCAGGCGTTGGCGGTTGTCTTCATCGCCAAACTCATCGGCCACGCGCTGCACCGTGGTGACGACCGCCTGACGCGTCTCCTTATACAATTGACTGGCGATGTCTTCGGCGGCCTTGTCCACCAGCTTGCCTTTGATCTTCTTGTTGAGCTCTTTGGAGAGCTTCTTCATGCGATCCATGGTCTCGTACTCCTTTTGCGCGGTCTTCTCGTCGATGCGCCTGTGCTCGCTCTTCAAGGGCTCCCTGCGCAGGTCCCCGTGGTCATCAACCACCGAGCGTCCCAAGGTCATCCCTGTGCCAATATCCGCAATATTGTATATGCTTTCTCTTGACGTTTATACCTCATACTGATACGGACACTCGCCAGTTCACTTTATCATGTTTCAATTGTTCTGGATTTTTACATTTCTGGCGTTATTATAGGTGTCTCAGCAAGGCTGGCCGAGACATGGACGTTGGGCGCTTGGGGTTCTGGGCGCAAGCAGGGGAGGGTTCTTGCCGTTGTGTGGCAAGGACAGGAGTTCGCATGGGTGCAAGGATGAGCAAGAATTGGACACGCGCGGCGTTGGCCGCGGCCGCGTCATTGGGCATGTTGGCGACGGCGTCGCCGGCGTCGGCCGATGGCAACAACGCCCTCAACCAGTCGTTTAACCGCACGATCCCAGGGGGACAGGTGCTGGTCAACGGCGTGGGTTTTTCGGGTCGGGCCAACGAAAACGGCCGGATCACCACGGCGACCTTCACGCTCCAGGAGTTGCCCGAGGGCGCCACTGTGGAGCACGCCTTCTTGTACTGGGTGTCCATCGGCGAGCCTCAGGACACGGCGCTGCTTGATGGCGTGCCGGTTCTGGGCGAGCAGATCGGTGCTTCTGGAGACACCTGCTGGGGTTCCAACGGCAACTTTGTCTTCCGCGCGGATGTGACCAACCGCGTTGACGGCGTGGGGGACTACGTGGTGACGGGGTTGACCTCCGCCATCCCCGCGCTGCCCGATCCCGGTGGTCTGCCCGACACTCAGGGCGTGTCGCTGATGGTCATCATCTCCAACCCCAACGTGGGCTTCACCACCGAGATCTCGATCAACGACGGTGCGGTCTCGCGCGAGTTCAACCAGAGCTTCACCAACACGCTGACCGGCTTCCAGGTTCGCAACGACAACCTGCTGTCGCTCTTTGGTCTGATGGTCGGCGATGGTCAGCACGACGACAACGACCCTGCGACCTTTGACGGTGAGCTCATCTTCAATGGTGAGGTCATCGGCGAAAACGTGTTCCAGGCAACGGACGGAACGTTCTGGGACGATTTGAGCTTTGATGTGACCGCCGAGAGCAACGCCGGCGAGCTGTCGCACACCTGGAGTTCGGAGACCCGCAACGATTGCTTGGTCTACGCCAGCTCCTGGGTCGCCCACTTCTACGGCGACTTTGATCAGGATCTGGTGCCCAACTCCGAGGACAACTGCCCCACGGACGCCAACCCTGACCAGGCCGACACCGACAACGACAACCGCGGCGACGCCTGCGACTTTGACCGCGACAACGACAACGTCCGCGACGAGAACGACAACTGCCCCGACATCTCCAACCGCAACCAGGCCAACAACGACGGCGACGACCTGGGCGACGTCTGTGACCCCGACGATGACAACGACGGCGTGCTTGACGATGACGACAACTGCCAGTTCATCGCCAACGCCGATCAGGCCGACTCCAACAACAACAACGTGGGCGATGTCTGCGACGGTGACCGGGACGGCGACGGGGTGAGCAACGAGCGGGACAACTGCCCCGACACCCCCAACCCCAATCAGCAAAACAGCGACAACGACAACTTTGGCGATGAGTGCGACGACGACGACGACAACGACGGCGTCGACGACAACAACGACAACTGCCGCACCATCCCCAACCGCAGCCAGGACGACAACGAAGGCGACGGCATCGGCGACCTGTGCGATCCCGACGACGACAACGACAACGTCACCGACAACACCGACAACTGTCAGTTTGTGGCCAACTCCAACCAGGCCAACAACGACGGCGACCGTCTGGGCGACGCCTGTGACCCCGACGATGACAACGACGGCGTTGTGGACAACAACGACAACTGCGTCTTCAACCCCAACCCGGGTCAGGAGAACAACGACGGCGACGATCTGGGCGACATCTGCGACCCCGATGACGACAACGACGGCATCGTGGATGACGACGACAACTGCATCTTCAACGCCAACCCTGGTCAGGAGAACAACGACAACGACGCCCAGGGCGACGTCTGCGACAACGACGACGACAACGATGGCGTGGCCGACGGCCAGGACAACTGCCAGTTTGTGGCCAACCCCGGTCAGGAGAACGAGGACAACGACGAGTTTGGCGACGCCTGTGACGGCGAAGCCGACGGTGACGGCATCCCCGATGGCCAGGACAACTGCCCCGACACCCCCAACGCCGACCAGCGCGACACCGACGACGACGGACAGGGCGACGCCTGCGACGGCGACGACGACAACGACGGCATCCCGGACGGTGAGGACAACTGCCAGCGCACGTCCAACCCCGACCAGTTCGACAACGATGACGATGGCCTGGGCGACGCCTGCGACCCCGATGACGACAACGACGGCATTGTGGACGAGGACGACAACTGCCCCGAGGTGGCCAACCCCGATCAGGCTGACACCGACAACGACGACATTGGCGACGCCTGCGAAGAGGACGCCGACGACGACGGCCTGCCCAACGCCGTCGAAATCGAGAACGGCACCGATCCCTTTGACGCCGACACCGACAACGACGGTGTGCCCGACGGCGACGATGGCCTGGGCGACAGCGACAGCGACAGCATCATCGACGCGTTGGATCCCGACAGCGACAACGACGGCATTTTGGACGGCACCGAGCTGGGCCTGACCACCCCCGGTGACGACACGGACGTGGATGCGGGCAACTTTGTGCCTGACGCCGACCCCAGCACCACCACCGACCCCGACAACGCCGACACCGACAACGGCGGCGTGCCCGATGGTCGCGAGGACACCAACGCCAACGGCCGCATCGACGCCGGCGAGACCGATCCCAACAACGCCGCCGATGACGTCGTGGACAACAACGACAGCGACGGCGACGGCCTGACCGACGACGAAGAGGCCGACCTCAACACCAACCCCAACGACTCCGACTCCGACGATGACGGCATCCCGGACGGTGAAGAGGGCGGCCCCAACGGCTCTCCCCAGGATGATCCCGACGGCGATGGCATCATCAACGCCCTCGACCCCGATTCTGACGGCGACGGCATCTTTGATGGCACTGAGCTGGGCCTGACCACCCCCGGTCCGGGCACCGACCTCAACCAGAACAACTTTGTGCCCGACGCCGACCCGAACACCACCACCGATCCCTACAACGCCGACACCGACAACGGCGGCGTCAACGACGGTGACGAGGACCGCAACGCCAACGGCCGCGTGGACGACGGTGAGCGTGACCCCAACAACGCCGCCGACGACTTTGACAACGACGGCGACGGCGACGGCCTGACCGATGACGAGGAAGCCGAGTTGGGCACCGACCCCAACGACTCCGACTCTGATGATGACGGTGTGCCCGATGGCCGCGAGGTCGACCTGGGCATCAACCCGACCGAGGCCGACACCGACATGGACGGCATCCTGGACG
>CAKZKQ010000461.1 GCA_937123825.1 uncultured Pseudomonadota bacterium | reverse complement strand
AGGACCCCGTCTTTGTCCCCGCCGATGTGGTCTACAACGACACCACCTGGACGCAGGTCGGGGTGAGGTTCAAGGGCAACTCCAGCCTCCTGTCCACATGGTCCAGCGGCAACCTGAAGCTCTCCTTCAAGCTCGATTTTGACGAATTCGAAGACGACTTCCCCGAGATCGACAACCAACGCTTCTATGGCCTCAAGAAGTTGAGCCTCAAGCACAACTTCCACGACCCGTCCTTTGTCCGCGAGAAGGTCATGTCTGACATCTTCGCAGACGCGGGCATGGCCGTCTCGCACACGGCCTTCTACGCCGTCTATGTGGACCGGGGACAAGGCCCAGAGTACTTCGGCCTCTACACCATGGTCGAAGAGGTCGATGACTCTGTCATCAAAACCCAGTTCGACAACAACGACGGCAACCTCTACAAGCCCGACGGGACCGCCGCGCAGCTCTCCGAGGGCTCCTTCAACGAAGAAGAACTCGACAAAAAGACCAACGAGGACGACGCCGACTTCAGCGACATGCTCGCCTTCCTCGACGCACTCCACGACGACACCCGTGTCTCAGACCCCGAACTGTGGCGCCAGAACCTCGACGCCGTCTTCGACACAGACGTCTTCCTCCACTACCTGGCCATCAACGGCGTCGCGCAGAACTGGGACACCTACGGTCGCATGACCCACAACTACTTCATCTACAACTCACCCAACACTGGCCTGCTGACCTGGATCCCCTGGGACAACAACGAAGCGCTGCAAGAAGGCAAGCGGGGCGGCTCGCTGCCCCTTGACTTCACAAGCCTCCAAAGCGCCCAGTGGCCCCTGATCGCCTACCTCTACGAGGACCCGGTCTACCGCGCCCAATACGAAGCGTACCTGCAAGAAACCATCGACGGCCCCTTTGCCGTTTCGACCATGCACGCACGGTACGACGCATACGAGGCGCTGATCGAACCCTACGCCACAATGGAGCGCCAGGGCTTTACCTTCCTGCGCAACACCGCCGCCTTCACAGCCGCCATGGATGACCTGCGCGACCACGCCCAAAGCCGGGTCTCGACCACCGAGAGCTACCTGGAACAGTGATTTTGGCCTCGGAGACCGGCTCAGCGCCGATCTCACAAAGCCACCATCAACCGACCTCTTCATCCCAGAGGTTGGCCAGCGTGTATGGGCCATCGGGGCGAGCCCAGAACGCCCCGTCCACGAAGCGCAGGTGCTGATCCAACCCAGCAAGGCGCTCCATATCCTGCGACGTCAACGCCAGCGACGCCGCCTGGAGGTTTTGCGCCAGACGCGCTGGGTTGACCGACTTGGGGATCACGCTCGTGCCGCGCTCCAGCGCCCAGGCAATCAAGACCTGCGCTGAAGACACTCCGTGGGCGCTGGCCACCTGCGCCACCACCGGATCGTCCATCAGCACCGGCGCGCCGGCGTTGACCAGCCGCGCGGGGCGGTCTTTGGAGCCCAACGGCGAGTAGGCCGTCAGGGCGATCTGGTGTTGCTGGCAGAACTCGACCATCTTGGGTTGCTGCAGGTAGGGGTGCAGCTCGATCTGGTTGGCGGCCGGTTTGATCCGCGCCGTCTCCAGCAGCGACGCGAGCTTCTTGACGCTGAAATTGGACACCCCGATGCTGCGGCACAGCCCCGCGTCCACCAGCTTCTCCATTGCCGCCCAGGTCTCCGAAATCGGGGCCTTCTCGAGGCTGAGCATCTGCGCGCCGGTTTCGGGGAAGGTCACGCCCTTTTCAAAGGCGATCGGCCAGTGGATCAGGTAGAGATCCAGCCGCTCCAGGCCCAGGTTGTCCAGAGTCTCGCGCAGCGCCCCTTCGACGTCCTGGGGGCCGTGGCGATCGTTCCAGAGCTTGGAGGTGATCCACAGCTCGTCGCGCCCCACCACGCCCTGCTCAAACAACTCGGACAGCGCCTGACCGATCTCGGCTTCGTTGCCATAGATCCACGCGCAGTCAATGTGGCGATAGCCCAGCTTGACCGCCTCGATCACCGCCGCGCGCACCTCACCGGGGGCAGACTTCCAGGTCCCCAGACCAAAAGCGGGCATCGTCGCACCATTGTTCAACGCCAATGTCTTCATTGTCACACCTCCTTGACTCATGCGGGCCCTCTGGCCAGCTTTAAGCTCAAAAACACTTTCCATGCTCAAACACACCGGACTCTCAAACGCAGAGATAGGATGCCCACCGGGCACTTGAAAAGCGCGCCGCGCAGATTTTCGTGCGCCCACCATCCCAAAAGCCATTGACCCCTGGCCGCAATGGCCCGATCTTTGGATCCACAACCCCTTTGATTGGCACACCTATAGGCGCAAAGCGACCATGGACAACCTCGACTTCTTTGAGATTCTTGACGAATTCGCCGCCCAGCCCGGCCTCTGGCTCTACCCCGCCATCGTGCCCGCCCCCAAGGGCTATGTTGATCGCATCATGGCCGACGGCGAAGTCACCGTCGGGGAGATCTTCACCGAGATGATCCCCCCAGAACAGCCTGAGCCCCCCGAACCGGCCAGCGCATTGATCATCACCAAGGAGGGCATGTACGAAGAGATCGTCATGGGCAGTCGCCGTGGTGGCATCCGCTGGGATGAGCCCTTGATTGTCCAGGTCTGCTGCTGGCCTTACGAAGACGGCTCGGGCACCGAAGTGAGCTTCTCGCTGCGTCAGCGCGGTGCCCCGCACACCACGCCCTGGCTCCACATGCGCACGCTCTACCCCAGCGACGCCGTGCGCACCGCCCAGCTCAACACCAAACAGGTCTACGCCCCCTACCTGCCCCCCACACAGGCACAGCGCCTCTGGACCCTCTTGGACACCGCCGCCTCCATCCACGGCCACCGTCCTCGACAGCCCTTCACGCGCCACCCCGAAGATGCCGAGTTGGAGGCGCTTGTCAGCCAGGGCCCGCGGGCCGAGTGCGTCGCTTGCGGCTCCACTGCCGTGATCTTTGTCGCCCCACAAGCCTACCAATGCTACAACTGCGGCCACGAAGGCGGAGAAGGTTTTGACGACTACCGGGAGCGCCAGGAGCGGCAACAATACGCCCAAATGCCCCTTCCGGTCCGGCGCACTTTGACACTCAAAGATCTGAGGAGCGCTTACGATGACATTACCAGCGCTTCACAAGAAAGCGACTGGCGCTTTCCCAGTGACCGGGACCTCAACCCGAAACCGGTCGGCTTCGAGGCCTCGCGCACCATGCTCTCCCGCTACAAGACCTTCGAGGCCATCGGCGCCGCCATGAACAAAACCCCCGAATACAACCAGTTGCTCCAGCCCCTGCTCGACTTCAAACCCAAATGCATCGGCTCCAACCGCGCCAAAGAGATGGCCGACATGATCAAGGACGTCTACGACCGCATCAAAGCAGACCACCGCGATCACTGAATTCCAAACGCGCCATTTTCAGTCCTCCTCAAGCGCGGTTTTGGCGATGATCCCCTCGTAGTGATCCATCCAGTAGACAAACCGATCATCGACCGCCACGCCGCGCACCTTCTGCACATCGTCCACAAGGTTGACGCTGGTGCCTGCGCTGCCCTCCTTGGCGCTCTCCTTGAGCGACACCCGCATGACGCCCCCTTCGCCCTTCTTGCGCCCGGCTTTGTAGCCGCCGCGCCGACCTCGATTGCCGCTGCGGCCCGTGGCACCGATCCGCGCCCAGCCGCGGCCCCAGTAAAGGAAGTCGTCGCCCAGCGCCACCCCCTCAAAATGCCCTCCGGCGCGCGGCTCAAGCCACTGCACCTCACCCCCAGAGGCCTTCACGCGTCCAAAAGAGGTCGGAATGCTTCGGTAAAAATGGAGGTATCCTTGCCCATCAAAGAGGAAGGTGTGGCGCGCGCTGGGAAAGACGTCGTCCACCACCACCTGAGGCTCTCCGCGCGGCTTGCCGTCCTTGCCCAGCTTCACCCGGTGGATCGCCTTAAGCTCGTTGTTGTTCCAATAGAGGTGGCCGCCGCTCAGCCCCAGGTTCAGCGCCCTGGCGCAGCCCTTTGGGCCGAGCCTCATCACCTCGGTCGGCTCACCGCCGCCGTGATCCACGCGCCAGATCGTCCGATCATCATCGCAAAAGACCACATGGCGCTTGTCGACCGCCACGTCGTTGACCCGCGAGCGGGCCTTGATCAGGCGCTTGGGCACCAAGGCCAACGGCTGCCCCACATCGCCGCCGTCATCGCGCAGCGGCTCCAGCGCCACGCGCCACAGCCCGCTCCAGGTCGAGACGTAGGCATGGTCGCCAAAAATCTGCAGCCGCGTCACGTTGTGACCGGGGTGGAGCACCGTGCGGGTCGCGCCGCCCTTCTTGGGCACCGCCATCACGCGGGCTTCGTCCCGGTGACCCCGCACCCAGAAGAGGTGGGTCTTGTCGCTGGTCATCTGCCCCAGCCAGCCGCCGGGAGAAGAGAGCACCACCGCGCCATCTTTGCGGGGGCGAGGAGGATGGGTGGCGTTGGCGTCCGGGTCTGACCAGGGAGAGTCGCCCGCGCACGGGCAGCACGCGGCGACGCACAAGAGCAGCGCGCAGCAAAACGCCCAACCGAGGCCATGCTCGGCGGTTTTTGGCTTCATGAAATGGCTCCAAAGCAGGAGGTTGAAACGTCATACCCAACGACAGACGACAGGCTTGCTTTGAGGCGAGCGATCACGGATGGCAGGGGTGAGAGAAGACAGGTCAGTGCAGGCAGTGGCGAGGGCAGGATGGGCAGATCGAGGAGAGGCGCGCAGACGATGCAGCGCATCGTTGAGCACCTGCGACGACGATATGCCCGTTCTGAACCGCCAATGACTGTGCTGAACTGGCTGAACTCACCCCAGAGGCCTCAGGACGAGCGAAGCCATAGCAGCGCT
The DNA here is from genome assembly GCA_937123825.1 of uncultured Pseudomonadota bacterium. Lineage (GTDB taxonomy): Bacteria > Myxococcota_A > Bradymonadia > Bradymonadales > CAKZKQ01. Next base: position 18,928 of record CAKZKQ010000461.1, on the reverse strand, counting down.
ATTGCGAGCGAGTTCTGTGGTTCCTGACGCCGTTAGGGCCGTCACAAAGTAAGTCGGGCGTTTGTTGTTGGGTATCACATAGGCGCTGGGCTTGTATCCAATAAGGAAAGCGCGCCGCCGCCCAAAGTCAACCCTTTACCCCGGGATCCACCCCAACACCACCAGGAGCATGACCCCGTGCGCCAGCAGGTTGCACGTGTGGGACGCGGAGCGCAGCGGCGCCATCCCCGCCGCATAGAAGATCACATGCCCGATCCTGGCCCCCAGAAACCCCCAGGCTGCCACCACCGCCCACGTGCTTTGGCCGTGACCGAGGTGCAGCGCCAAAAGCGCCATCGGCATGAAGACCATCAGGTTCTCCAGGTGATTGCGCTGGGCGCGCGCCAGGCGCCCCTCCAAGACCGTCGCCTCTGGGCGATCGACCTCATCGCGGCCCGTCAGAAGCCAGTCCAGGCCATGCTTGAAAAAATGCGCGCCCGACGAGGCGTGGTTCAACGCCAGACTCCAGACCGCCACTGCCACCAACGCATAAATCATGTCGCTGTGCCTCACACCAAAATCAGCGCCACACCCGCTTCCACACCAGGAGATGTCTCAAGAGCATAGATAGGTGTACCCTGCGATGCCGTCGTTGAAGAGGCGAATCAACTCTGCGGCCTCGTCACGGCGCAAGCGCTTCTGTCGGATGGCCTGCTCACAAGCGCGACGCACCAGATGCATCAACTGTGTGCGCTCAAACTGCACATAGCCCATCACCTGCTCGACCCGATCCCCATCCAATACAATATCCACACTGTATTCGCCGTCCTCATCAAGCGAGACATGCACAGCATTGGTGTCTCCAAAGAGGTTGTGCATGTCTCCAAGGATCTCCTGGTAGGCCCCCACCATCGTCACCGCCAGCACATAGCGCTCTCCGGGTTCTATTGGGTGCAGCTCCAGAGTCTTTTTCACATCCCGACGATCCACAAAGCGGTCCAGCTTGCCGTCTGAGTCACACGTCAGATCTGCAATGATGCCTCGGCGAGTGGGGTTTTCGTCCAGGCGATGGATGGGCAAAATGGGAAAGAGTTGATTGACCGCCCAGGCATCCGGGACGGACTGAAAGACAGAAAAGTTCCCGTAATACGTGTCCGCCAGCACTGGATTGAGCCTTGCCAGATCATCGGGCACATACTCCAACTCACGCACAATGCGCCGGAGCTGACCGCAAATCTGCCAGAAGAGATGCTCGACCCTGGCCAGCACCGCCAACGGCATGGTCCCGACCTCAAAAGCCTTCAACGCCTGCTCTCGCAGATCGTTGGCGTCGTGCCAGGCCTCCTGATAGTTTTTGCGCGTGATGCTGTCATAGACCTCGCGGATCGCCAGCAAATGGGGGTGCTCGTCTTCTTTCACTTCCAACGGCATGCCGTCGGTTGGCAGCTGCTCCACCCCCAAAACATCAAAGAGCAACACAGAGCAATGGGCCACCGTGGCGCGGCCCGACTCGGTCACAATGTCCGGATGCGCCACTGAAGCTGCGTTGCAAGCCGTCGCGATGGCATCTACGACGTCGGCCGCGTACTCAGCTTCAGTGTAATTGACCGAGGATTCAAACGTCGTCTTGCTGCCGTCATAGTCCACCCCAAGGCCTCCGCCCACGTCCAGGAGCCCCATCGGCGCGCCTTCGCGCACCAACTCCACGTACAAACGGCTGGCTTCGCGCATGGCGCGCTTGAAGGTGCGAATGGCGGTGACCTGGGAACCAATGTGGAAGTGGAGCATGTGCAGACAGTCGAGCATCTGGTGGTCCTTGAGGCGCCCCACCAACTCCATGATGCCACGTGCCGAGAGCCCAAACTTGGCCCTGTCCCCTGACGAATCATGCCAACGCCCTTTTCCAGGCATCGACAGCTTGGCTCTGACACCCAACCGCGGCCGCACACCCAGCTTCTGGGACGCAGCCACCACCAAATCAAGCTCAGAGAGCTTTTCGATGACCAAGATCGGATCTCTTCCGAGCTTGGAGGCCAGCAGCGCCGTCTCGATGTACCGACGGTCTTTGTAACCATTGCAGACGATCAGCGCTTCGGGATCGTCCATCATCGCCAAGGCCACAAGAAGCTCGGGCTTGCTGCCAGCCTCCAATCCAATATGGTGTGGTCGCGCGTAGGACAGCAAACGCTCTACGAGGTGGCGCTGCTGGTTGACCTTCACCGGATAGACACCGCGATAACGCCCCTGATACTGGCAATCGGCGAACGCCTGCCCAAAGACCTTGACCATCAACTCCAGGCGCCCCTGAATCAACTCAGGAAAACGCACGAGGATCGGCAACTCCACACCGCGCTCGACCAGATCCTCTGTCAACTCATGCAGATCAATGGCGCCCTGGCTGATGCCTCTGGGCGCGACCGTCAAGTGACCCTGTTCGTTGATGTCAAAGACACCCGCACCCCAATCTCCAATGCCGTAAAGCTCGGCACTGTCACGTGTAGACCAACCCACCATTCAGTCCCCCAGGAGATAAGCCAGGATCAACGGCACAACGATCGTCGCGTCGGACTCAATCATGAACTTGGGGGTATGAACGTCGAGCTTGCCCCAGGTGATCTTCTCATTGGGCACAGCCCCCGAATAACCACCATAGCTGGTGACCGCGTCGGAGGTCTGACAGAAGTATCCCCAAAAGGGGATCTCCTTCATCTCCAGGTCTTGAATCATGGTCGGCACAGCACAGATCGCAAAATCGCCCGCGATCCCACCACCAACCTGAAAGAAACCCACGCTGGGAGCACCGTCACCAGGCGCACAAAACTGCTGGTACCATTTCATCAACTCGACCATCTGCTCTGTGCCTGACGCCACACACTGATGGTGGGCCACCTCGCCGCGGTACACCGCCGCAGCAAACATGTTGCCCGTGGTGCTGTCTTCCCAGCCAGGGGTGAACACAGGCACACCGTGCTCGCCTGCCGCCAGCAACCAACTGTCTTGAGGCTGACGACAGTGTTGACGAACTTGCGGATCGGCCAACACCTCCAACAAGTGCTCGCTGGGCATGGCGCGCTGACCTTCAGCACAACACCTTACCCAACGCTCGATCAAGCGCTCCTCCATGTGCCGCATGACGGTCTCGGGGATGCAAGTGTCGGTGACGCGGTTCATACCGCGGGCATAGAGCGCCGCCTCATCTTCGGCCCTCAGCGCTCGCCAGTCGGCGATCTCCTCGTATTCATGGCCCGCCAGCAACGCAAAGGCATCTTCCTCAAGGTTGGCCCCTGTGCAGGAGATGGCGTGGACCATGTCTGCGCGGATCGCACGCGCCAGAATGCGACCAAGGCGAGCGGTGCTCATCGCGCCCGCCAAAGACACCAACATCTTGCCGCCAGCTTGGATGTGGGCCTCATAAGCGCGCGCAGCCCGACGCAACTCCCGGCTGTTAAAGTGCGAGAAGTGAAGATCGATAAAATCACGGACCTGCATCAGCGGCCCTCCACATGTACGATGTGTGTTGATGGAGTGGTGTACTGAGAAAATAGCCTCATCGACGCTGAGAAACTCAGGACACCTTCTGGGTGGAGATCGCCCACCCTGCCAGTTTGTAGAGCAGGCGAGCCCCGACCATGGCATCCCATTGGCCGTCGCTCACCTCACAAAGATCAAAACCAACAATCTGCCGCCCGCTTTGACCAAGCGCCGCCAGGAGCGCAGTGGCCTGGTGCCAGGACAACCCACCGGGGACCGGGGTTCCTGTTCCAGGGCACAGCGCAGGCTCAAGCCCGTCAATGTCAAAGGAGATCCAGACCTTCTGGGGCAACGACGCCACCATCTGAGTGCTCAACTGCGCCCAACACGCGCCGTCCATCAGCGCATCGCGCAGCCCCACGTCAGTCCACTGCTCGACGCGAGGGTCTTCAAGCGCCAAACGCCGCTCTGACCAGCACTGGTCTCGAACACCCACCTGCACAAGTTTGGCGGGAGGCACGGGGCCATCAAGGAGGTTGTACGCGATCGACGCGTGCGACCAGCGCATCCCTTCATAAGCGCAGCGCAGATCAGCATGGGCATCGACCTGAAGCACACCCACTGAAGGATCTCGCTCCAGAACGGCTTGCATCGCCCCCAACGGTGTGGAGTGATCGCCCCCAAGAATCGCGGGGATCTGACCAGCGTCCAGTCGCTCCAACGTCCAGCGGTGAACAAACGCTCCCAAGCGGGCTCCAGCAGCATCGATCGACTCGATGAGCGCTTCGCCGCCCCCCTCACGCAACTGAACCACTGCTCGGCTGGTTTCAGCGCTCAGTGTTCCAATCCAGGGCTCGGGCGACACCATCGCGATCCCTTCTTTCCAAGGGTCGCCGGTCTCCTCATCCCAGAGATCCACCTGCGCGGACGCCTCAAGCACGGCTTGAGGACCACCGACCGTCCCATGACGGTATGAAGTTGTGGCCTCAAAAGGTACAGGAAGCACCACAACACGCGATTGCTCTGCAGAGTGTGGTAGGCCAAAGAGGCAGCCAGGAGCTGCGGGGCCATCAGGGTCAAAGAGACTCAAATCAAGCCCGGAACGATCCAGGAGAACTTCACCACCGTCCATGTCAGCGCTCCACTTAAAAAGGTCACACAAACGGCACACAGGACGGCGGATATGCACTGTCTAAAGGAACAGAGTCAAGCACCAATTGCACCCACCTGCGCTTTAGCATCATCCGCCACTGCAAACACTTCTCAACGCTGATATTCTCGACGTGGAACCAGATTCACAAACAACCGGAACCGCTGGCCTTGACACCGCGCCTTTCGAGCACAACATCATCACCAGGCACACGTTGCCAGAAAACGAAACACATTCACTCTTCAGACATTCACGCTGAGCGATGTCTGACCAAACGCGCACCATCATGACCGAACACCAACCCCTGTCCATCCCCGAAGTCTTTGGCCTCAAGCCTTACGCCCAGACCCTCCAGCAAGCCCGCATGGTCTTCAAGGGCGACCCCAACGTCCCGCCGTCGCGCTTTGACACCACCAGCCTGGGCATCATGACCCCCAGGCTCTCGATCGGCACTTGGATGGGCATCAAGATGGGGGGGCGCACGATCCCGCTTTTGAGCCTCTTCAACCACAACCAGACCCCCATCCGTGAGGGCTGGTCCACCCGCGTCACCCAGGTGCGCGACTTCCGGGGCCGTTACCTGACCTACGACAGCCACAACGGCACCGACTTTGTCATCCCCCCGGGCACCATCACCACCGCCGCCACCAGCGGACGGCTGGTCTCCATCCGCCAGGAGTTCAACCGGGGCGGCTTAAAGCTCTACATGGATCACGGCCAGGGCCTGATGACGACCTACAACCATCTGGGGCGCGCGCTGATCAACATCGGCGATGTGGTCGAAGAGGGAGAGCCCATCGCCTTGACCGGCTACTCGGGCATCGACGGCCTGACGGGCTTCCCGTGGCTGGCCCCCCACGTGCACTGGAACGCCATCCTGGGTGGCGTGCTGGTCGATCCCTTTGGACTCGACGGTCAGGAGTCTCTGTGGCGCCAGCGCAACGACCCCAAACCCTACATGGGCCAGGAGCTGGAGCCCTACAGCGCCACCACCTTCCCCCAGGAGCGCATCGAGGCCATGCTCAATGACCTCCAGGACGCCCAGCGGCGCGAAGAATTGGTCCGCAGCGTCCCGCCCTGGCGGCTGCCTTTTGAGCTCATCATCGAGGCCACCGTCTACCCCACCCGCTTTGCCACCCACGACGCCGGGCAGATCCTCTTTGAGACCCCTCCCGAGCGCCGCCCGCGCCTGTCGCTGCCCTTCCGCGCCGAAGACTTTGATGGGGTCGGCTTTGCCGACGACATGGGCTTTCGCACCGCCGCCAAACCCCAATAAATCCAGCTTCAATGGGGGCTGGCCGCCCCCTCATGCCCCCGCTTGAGCAAACCCACCCTCCTGGCCGATGACCAACGCTGGCATTGTTCTGCAAAACGCACGACAATCGCTGCATGGGCACCACACCATTCCCAAGCCCCACCTGGGATCGCCACACGGAGCGACAACCCCCCATGAAAAACCTCTTCCTTGCGCTGGCCATCATCGGCACCATCGTCCCCATGGCCGCCTTTGCGCCCTGGGTCAGCCAACATGGCATGGACATCCCGCTGCTGGTCAAAGAGATGATGTCCACCCACATCTCGCGCTTCATCACCCTGGACCTCTTTTGCAGCGCCATGGTCGTCTTCCTCATGTCCTATCGAGGCATGCGCAAGGGCATCACGCTGGCCTGGCTGCCCGTCATCGCCACCGTGGTGGTCGGCGTCTCGTTCGGCTTGCCCCTCTACCTCTTCCTCGAAGCCCACCACATGGAGCAACACGGCGCGACGCCCCACGACGGTTGACAACACACGGGCCTGGACCACAAAACCCAACGAGCAGACAAACCTGGAGGCCTGCCCATGACCCAACCTCGCGCCCTGATGACCGCCCAAGAGATGATCGAGTTGATGGAGAAGGTCTTCCCTCAGGCGCTGGCCTTTGGCTTCACCATCGATGAGGTCGAGGCGCGCCGGGTCGTCATCTCGCTGCCCACCCAACAAGAGCACCTGCGCCCCGGCGGCACCGTCTCTGGCCCCACCATGATGACCCTGGCCGACACCGCCATGTGGCTGGCCGTCCTGGCCGCCATCGGCCCCGTCGCACTGGCCGTTACCACCAACCTCAACATCAACTTCCTGCGCCGCCCCTCGCCCGGCCCCATCAACGCCGAGGCACGCATCTTCAAGCTCGGCACGCGCCTGGCCGTCGGCGACGTCAGCCTGCGCAGCGAAGGCCAAGAAGACCTTATCGCCCACGCCACGCTGACCTACTCCATCCCGCCGCCCGAAAAACGCGGCTTGCCCGTCGCATAAGCGGCCATCCAACCATAAAGGGCTGGCCGAGAGCGGTCGGTGATGGGTGTGGTTGCATCACACACCAGGGTTGGTATCCTCGCACCCCTCATACACGTTCGTCGGAATCTACCATCCATGCGCCCGCTTTCTTACGAGCGGCGGAGGACAGCGATGCTCTTGGAGACAGCCAGAACACCCATCTCGACCCACCGCGTGCTCTTTTGGCTCCTGTGTGCGCTGTGGCTGACGCTCAGCGCGTGTTCGGGCGGCGGCAGCGGCAAGAGCGCCGACAATGACAGCCCAAAAAAGTCCAAGGGCGTCAAACTCTCGGTCAAAGCCAAGACCGGCAAATCCCCCTGGGACCCGGTCACGCTGCGCATCAAGACCGAGCCCAAAGCCAAGATCACCGTCCGCATCGACGAAGACGAGCCCCGCAAAGCCATCAAGCGCGAGGTCAAGGCCGACAAAAAGGGCAAAGCCGAGGTCGTCCTGCCGTGGCTCTCAAAAGGCTCGTACGAGGCGCAGGTCAGCGCGCGGCACAAGAAGGGCAAGGCCAACAAAGAGGTCTCTTTTGAACTCGACGAGGGGTTTGATGAGGCCTTTGAATTCAAAACCATCGGCGACACAGACACCGCCCTCTACAAGCTGTCCTGCACCGCCTACATGGAGGTCACCAAAAAATCCAAGGCCGCCAAGGGCTACAAACACCCGCCCTACACCAACACGCGTTTTGAAATGGCCTTCGCCGACGGCAGCGACAGCGCCACCCTCCGCCTGAAGTTCAAGCACGGCCAGAAGCTCAAGTTCAACAACACCGACATCGACTTCAAAAAAGGCCGGGCGATCTTCTCCATGCCCCTGGCCAACGCCTTCAAGCGCTTTACCGTCGATGGCATGCTCCAGGAACACACCCAGCACGAGGTCGCCACCGTCCAGGTCACCTTCAAAGGCGGGCGCATCAACGGCACCATTCGCTGCACCCAGGGCAACGTCCCCAAGACCATCCTCCACAAGGTCGCCACCGCACAGGAACTGCCCGGTGACCCCGGCGCCGGTGGCCGCTCCATCCTGCTCAACACCGGCACCAAACGCGTGGCCTTCAACGGCGGGCGCCCCCTGGCCAGCCTCGACTACATCGCCACCGTCGAGACCCGCACCCGAAACCTGCGCGACTGCCTTTACAAGGACTCGCAAACCGGCGGCAAGATCAACATCCCGCGCAGCGCCAACGACAAAGTCATCACCGTCTTCAACCGGCGCACTGGCAAAAAGGCCCTGAGCAAACAACTCAAGGCCAAAACCCCCACCTGCCCCATTGTCATCCTCGTCGGCACCGACTCCATCGAAGAGTCCGTCAAAGACGAAGCCGTGGTGGCCTTCATCGAAAACACCGCGCTCCAGCGCCTGCGCTGACCTCACCCCGCGCCGCTCACCCAGGCGCGCTCACACACCCGACACCCCCAACAAACTGCGGTGCATGATGTGATGGTCCACCAGTCGACCGTCTTTGTGCCGGAACCCACGGGGGATCGTCCCCACGATCTGAAACCCCATCGACTCCCACAACCGGATCGCCGCCTGATTGGTGCTGATCACAATGTTGAACTGCATCGCCAGATAGCCCAGCTCCACCGCGCACCGCAGCGACGCCTCACCCATCTGCCGACCCACGCCGCGACCCCTGGCCCTGACCCCCACCGCGTAGCTGGCGTTGGCCACATGACCGGCCGGCCCCGGATGGTTGGGCTTGATCACAAAGACCCCCACCACCTTCTGACCCATGCTCGCCACATAACCACCGCTGCGCGGCTCTTGCGGGTTCCAATAGCGCCACAGCGACTCATCGTCGATGTCGGGCTCAAAGGCGTAGGTGTCGGCGGCCGTCACCAGTTCACGCGCGATCTCCAGGACCTCGGCGCGGTCCTGGTCTGCGATCGGTCTGATCTGAAGTGCGCTGGTCAAAAGCATCCTCCATCAAGGGTCAACAACGCACACCGCGCCTGCCATCACACGCAGACCGCAGCGCCGCCAGAAGCCCAAAGTATTCATCCATGGCCCACAACAAACGCAGGCCTGTGACAAACCATACAAAAACACAACGCCCCTTCAAACCGTTGGCCGAAGCACTCGCCAGGCATCGATCAGAGCACTGGCGGCACGCTGAACCTGGAGCAAGGTCGTCCCGCGCCCCAAAGTCAGTCGGACCGACCCCAACGCCTCCTGGGGCGCGATGCCCATCGCCACCAGCACCCCAGAAGGGCTCTCATGGCCCTCGTGACAGGCCGAACCGGTCGAGGCGGCCACCAAAGGCGCCCGCTCAAGGAGCGCAGAGCCCGACACCCCGGGGAAACGCGCGTTGAGGGTGTTGGGCAGGCGCTCGGTGGGGTGGCCATTGAGCGCCATGCCGTCGATCCCAGCACAGAGCGTCTCCCAGAGCGCGTCGCGCAGCCTGGCCACACGGCGAGCCTCTGCATCCAGATCAGCCGACACCGCCTGGGCCGCTGCGCCCAGCCCCACGATGGAGGCCACGTTCTCGGTTCCGGGGCGCAGCCCCCCTTCGTGACCGGCGCCCAACGCAAACGGGGCCAGCGACACCCCTTTTCGGACCATCAACGCGCCCACCCCTTTGGGACCGTAGAGTTTGTGGCCAGCCACCGTCATCAAATCCACGCCCAAACCATCGACCGGCACCTTGCCCACCGACTGGGCCGCGTCGGTGTGCACCAACGCGCCCACCTCACGGGCCATCTCCACCAACGCCTCCAGAGGCTGCAACACCCCCGTCTCGTTGTTGGCGTGCATGACGGTCACCAGCGACACCCCAGGCTTGATCGCCTCGCGCGCTTGCTCCAAACACACGCGTCCCTCGCCATCAACGCCCAATGACACCACCGAATGCCCACGCTGAGACAACCAACGACACGGCGCGCTGGTGGCCGGATGCTCGATCGCCGACGTCACCACCGACGTCGCACCACCGACCGCCTCCACCACACCCCGAATCGCCAGATTGCTCGACTCGGTCCCACCCCCCGTGAAGATGATCGCGGCAGGCTCACACCCCAGCAGCGACGCAACCTGAGCGCGGGCCTGCTCCACTGCAGCCTGGGCGCGGCGTCCATAGACGTGACCGCTCGATGGGTTGCCAAAATGCTGGCTCAAAAACGGCAGCATCGCCTCCACGACCTGCGGCAAAAGCGGCGTGGTGGCGTTGTGATCCAGATAAATGGGGTCTTCTTGCTCAACCATGGCGTCGGTGCTCTCTCTTCAAAGGGCGCTCAAAATCATGCCCACAGGTATAGCACAGCCGTCTACACCAAGCCGCTGCATACGCTCACCCCACTCCCTTGATGCTGACTTTGGCGCAGCAAAGACAAAAGGCAGCCTTCAAACGACGCTCAAATCTTTGGCCATCTTGTCCCCACCGCCCAAACATGCTCATTGTAATAGAAAGACCACCCATGGTGGACAGGTGGTCGGTGACTGTGAACACCAACGCGCGCCCTACTCGCGCCCAAGAGCGACCGTTGGCCCATCAACAGGAGCCTGAACCATGCAGCTTAAGCTCAGCAGTGGAGGCCACATCCACCAAACCGTCACCCACGCGACCCAGGAAAAGAGCGTCGTCCCACCAGACGACGCCAAACTGGAGGCGTGGCTCGGCGCCATAAAAATCGCGGGGTTTTGCATCAGCCTCTCGCTGCTGGTTCTGATCCCGCTGCTCTTCCTCAACCCAACCATGGCGGCGCCCACAATCATGCAGTGGGTAGACCAATACCCGGCGTTGGCGTTTGCCATGATTCTGGTGATGACCCTCTCAATCATGCCGGTCATCAATGAGATGTATCCCGAGGGGCACCGCAAGCGGATCAACTTCAAGGGAATCCTGGCGATGGCGGTCAACGCCTTTCGGACTTTGACCGGCACGCGCCGCTACCAGACCACAGACATCTGGCACCAAACGCGCCGAGAGATCCCCACGTCGTTCACCATTGATCTGGACGCCCCCCAAGGCGCCACCTTCACATGGACCAAGCACCACGAGCAGGCCACGGTCCTCCACGAAGAGTTGTGCAGCGACCCCGGACACCGCTCCCAGACCATGCCGACCGAACCCGAAGCCCACAGCGTCGCCCTCAAGCCGGGCTCCATCGCGCTGGAACTGGTCCAGGTCCCGGACATGGGCGTCTGCCTGGAAGTCCGCGACACGCAAGGGGGCCAGCGCCTGGTCTTCACCCTCGACACTCAAGACCACGACATCCAACCCGACAACCTGCCCATCAAAGCCCAGGACGCCGTGCGCCTTGACGCGACCAGTCAGCGCCGCCTGCTCGACACCCTCCTCAACCACTGCCGGATGGCCAACATCCCCATCCCCAGAGCGCTGCGGCATGTGGCCGTGCACACCCAGGCTGTGGCCACCGCCACCGTCAGCGGCTAAGCAAAAACCGCCACTTATTTTGTGCGTTTGAGAAGATTTTCCAGATCGTTTTGCTGCCTGCTGCGTTGTCTTCTCAGAGGCACTCAAGCAGCGGACTCTTGTCGCAAATAGAGTCCGCGACCGCACCTTTGGAACCACACCTGTGGAGTCCTGCCAACTCACGCACGGGGCCGCACCCGTGCGCTCAAAGTGACCGTTCGACAAGCCCGTCTACTGCGCGACGGTCCTGGCCAAACCAGGCCGCGCGCCCAAAGAGACGACCCTCGACGGCCAGGGAAGACCACCGATGACCATCAACCTCCGACGCCCATACATCATGGGATGCCTGCTCACTGGCGCCCTCGTGGCGCTGGTTGGCTGCGCTGACCCCCAAAACAATGATCCAGGCGACATCAAGCCCAGCGTCAACACCCCAACGACGCCCCCCGTGGCCCAGCCCCCTGCGGCCACCCCGACGTCCCCCAAAGAGGGGCAGCTGACCGGCTTCTTCCAAACGGGCAACTTTGCCACCGTCACCATCCCCGGCGCCGCCGAGGGCAAGACCGAGACCCTCTCCATCAAGAACCTGGAGGTCAAAGTCCAGATCTACGGGCGCATGGCCCGCACCGAGGTCAAACAGGTCTTCCACAACCACACCGACCGGCGCACTGAGGGCAACTACGAGTTCACCCTCCCCGAGGGCGCCTCCATCAGCCGCCTGTCGATGGACGTGGAAGGGAAGATGATGGAAGGCGAACTGGTCGAGCGCGAGAAAGCGCGCCAGATCTATGAGCAGATCGTGCGCCAGCAAAAGGACCCGGCGCTGCTGGAGTGGCAGGGCGGAAACCGCTTCAAGACCCAGATTTTCCCCATCGAAGCGCGCGCCGACAAGACCGTTGTGCTGACCTACGAACAACTGCTGCCCAACAACGTCAACGGGTCGGCCTACCGCTACAACCTGCCCAACCTCGTCGGTCAGCCCCAAGGCAGCCTCTTTGGCAGCTTCTCCTTTGAACTCCACGCCGAAGACGCCACCGGACTCAAAGTCAGCGGCTACCAGGCCCAGGTCTCCCAGCGCTCTGTGGGCGGCCAGATCTCTTTGCGTCAGCAGAAGTGGGTGCCCAGCGGTCCGCTGGAAGTCAGCTTCACGCCTCCCCGCGACCAAAACGCGGCCACCCAGTACGCCCAGCAAAACGGCGAGCAGTTCTTTTTGCTCGACCTCTACCCCCGGCTGCCCAACGCCAGCAGCAAGGTCATCAGCCTCCAGGGGACGGTGCTGGCCATCGACACCTCTGCGGGGGTCGGCAAGGTCGAACTGGAGCGCGTCTTAAAGGCCGCCGACGCACTGCTGGCCAACATCACAGCCGCGCACAAAGTCCAGGTCGTCACGGGCGACTTTGAGACCAGAACCTGCAAGCCCACCCCCATGAAACCCGACGAAGCGCGCGCGTGCCTCAAAGGCCTGACTGCAGGCGGCGCCACCGACCTCGGCGGACTCCTCCAGGCGGCCGCCAAAGCGGGCGCCTCCATGCAGGGACCACACGCCGTGGTGCTCTTTACAGACGGGGTGGCCTCGATCGGCGAGTTGGACGCGGACCTGATCCGCGCCTCGTACCTCAAAACGGCCTCCAAAAACACCTCGCTGCACACGGTCGCCGTTGGACACAGCCCCGACACCGACTTTCTGGCCGAGCTTGCCAGCGCAGGCCGGGGACACGCCATGCGGATGACGCCGGCGGACGATCCTCAGGCTTTCGCCAAGCGCCTGCGCGACCAATCCGGCCGCATGCTCCTGACCGACATCAAAGTCGAGGTCGAGAACGGCGTTGTCGAAGGTCTGGTCCCCCACCAGGCCGTCAACCTGGCGCCGTACCAATCCATGGCCATCATGGGGCGCCTGGACCAGGGCGCGGCCACCATCAAAGTCAGCGGACAGTGGCAAGGCGAGCTTTGGCAAGAACGTTTTGAGCTACGCGCGCCTGCCAAAGCCAACACCCCGCTGCTGCCCAACTTCTGGGCCCGTTCGGTCATCGAGACCATGCAAGACAAGGGCATCCACCGCGATAAGATCGTGGCCACGTCGCTGCGCTACGGCGTCATGAGCCGCTACACCTCTTTCCTGGTCCTGGAAAACGACGAGGCCTACAAACGCTTCAAGGTCGACCGGCGCAAAGAGCGCGCTCGCCAGCAGGCCGAAGCCGCTCAAAAGGTCGAGGCGCTGCGCAAAGGCGACGGCTCGCTCAAAGACCTGATGGCCAACCAGGAGCAGGCAGCGGGAGAGGGCAAGTCGGCCAACATGCCCACCCCGGACGCTGTGGCCCTCAATGATGAGGAGGAAGAAGACAAAGCGCAGGACGACGCCGATGGTGACGGCTTTGCCAATGTGCGCACGGGCACGGGCGCCCCCGCCAACGCCCCAGGCGACGCCCCCGCCGAAGCCCCCGTAATGGAGAAGGATCTCAAAGTCGCCGAAAGGCTCGCCGCCATCGAACCCGCCCCCGAGCCGAGCGCCGATGCGGGAGAAGACCTTGGCCGCATCCGGGGCGCCGGCAAAGGCCGGTACCGCTACGACAGCGATTTCAAGCGCAAGCGCAAGCCCAAGGTGAAGAAACCCGCTCAACGCATCGACTACGGGCGTCAGCGCATGGCCGACCTCCAAAAACGCATGGCGACCCTCAACGATCGGGAGAAAGCCGAGCTGCTGGAGCTGACCGTGCGCTACAAGAACGCCGGCGCAGGTCGGCAACTCTTTGCCCGGCTGAGCAAAAAAGCCTCGCCCCAGCAAACCTTCGAACTCCTCAAGCGCCCCGTCGTCCGCAACGCGCTCCACAAAGAGTTCATGGCCGTCTCCACCAAGATCCTCAAAGCGGGCGACGCACCGTTTGAGGTCGCCCAGACGCTGTGGACCCACCTGCTCAATCGCGGCGACCACAAAGATCTTGAGACCCTCTTTGGGACCCAGAAACTCCAAAGCACCAACGCCACCGCGCTGCTGCGCCGCGTCCTGTCACAGCCCACCACCGGCCAGACCATCGCCGCGGGTCTGTGGACGCGCTGGCGCCAAACCAAGCTCTACAACCCCAAAGACCTCTACCTGATCGTCACCAACGACCCCACCGTCGCCTCGCGGATGCCCGGAGCAGTCTTTGAAGTCTGCGCCGAGCTGCTGGCCCAGGGCGACCCTCGGGTTGAGGTCCTCGACCACATGCTGCGCAACGCCCGCTCCGATGCCGAGTTGGCCGCCACCGCGCCCCACCTGGTCGCCCGCTGCGTCGACGCCCCCAACGCCCCCAAGGCCTGCGGCCAATGGGTCCGCAAAGCCGCCAGCGCCGACCCCAGGCTCCAAGAGCACCTGCGCACCATCCACGCCAAGCGTCTGACCCAGATCACCGCCGAGCGCCGCCAGGACATGGGCAACACCAACCTCATCATCGAGGCCGCACAACTCCACACCGAAATGGGCCAGCCCCAACAGGCCGCCCGGCTCCTGAGCGAGTTGGTCGAGTTTACGCCCCACGACTTTGGCGCCCGCAACCGCTACGCCCAGGCCCTGGTGGACCGCAAAGAGATCAAAGCCGGGTGCGCCCAATACGCCGCCGCCGTTCAACTCAACCCCTCCCAGCGCGACACCTTCAAGACCATGATGGCCCTGCGCCGCACCCATCAGGACAAGGCCACCGACATCAAAGACTGCATCACCGAAGGCGTCTCCAAGCTCCCTGTCCAGCGCGCCGTCTCCATCATCCTGACCTGGGAAGACCCCAGCGCCGATGTCGACATGCACGTCGTCGAACACGGCGGCGAAGAGATCTGGTACCAACACCGGGAGTCCTCCCTCGGGGGACTGCTCTACTACGACATCACCGACGGCTTCGGCCCCGAAATCTATGTCCTGGGCAGCGGCCCCTCGGGCCAATACGACCTCTCGGTGGTCTACTACTCGGGCTCGACCCCCAACCTCAAAGGCAAGATGACCATCCTGCGCAACGCCGGCACCGCCCAGGAAACCCGCGAAGAGCGCCCCTTTGTCCTGCCCAGCGCCAACAACAGCCTCAAAATCCCGCTGGGCTCCCTGCGGCTGTGAACGTGCGCGCACTAAGTGGGACAGGGCCTTCAATCTGCCCTGCCCCACTTAGTGCGAATACAGGCTTTTAAGCCAAAAACAACTCACGATTCTTCAAGCATCTCAAACCCAGCAAACTCAAACGCCGGGCTGACCGTGCAACCCACCAACGTCCAGGTGCCCAAGCTCCGGGCGCGCTGCCAGGCGTGCGCAGGCACAATCCCCTGCGGCCTTTGACCCGCCACCAAGTCAGCCCCCAAAAGCGTCACCTCCTGGCTGCTGGGCGCCTCGCGCCCCACATGAAGCTCCAGCGGCGCCCCAGCGTGGTAATGCCAGATCTCCACCGCGTCCACGCGATGCCAGCGGTTGGTCACGTCCCCCGGCAAAAGAAAATAGATCGCCGTGCCACTGCCGCGCTCACCCTCTTTGGCCTGCGCGCGCCACGTCTCCCGATAAAACCCGCCCTCGGGGTGCGGCGCCAACTGAAGCATCCTGGCCACGTCCTGCGCGCTCATCCCATCCCACTGCGTCCCCTTCACAACGCCTCCTGCGTCTCGGACTCCACCAACCGCCCTGCGGCGTCAAACGCCTTCACCTCCACCGCCGCCAACGGCGACTGCGGCCAATCCTCGGCAAAGAGCGTGTAGAGCAGCGCGTCGCGCGGCGGCTGACCCGGAAACGGTATCCTGCGCCTCAAACGCCCCTCCAACTCAAAGCCCGCCTTCTGCGCCACGCGCACGCTGGGAGCGTTGTCGGGATCAATGCGCAACTCCACCCGATCCACCCCCTGCTGCCCCACAAACGCCAGGTGACAAAATGCCGCCACCGCCTCGCCGGCAAAACCATGACCACACACATCCTGGGTCACCCAATAACCCACCTCGCGGCCCATCGCGCCCACGCTGGGGTGCACCCCGCCGCCGCCCACAATCCGACCATCGTGGGTCCGCAACGACATGCTGTAATCGCCGCCCAACGCACGGCGCTGAAAGTCCTCAAACCAACCCACATAGAGGTCCATGTCGGGCTCAAAGGTCGCAAAAGGCATCCACGGTGAAAGGTGCTGCCGGTTGCGCGCCACGATCTCCACGTACCGCTGCGCGTCCAAGGGGTGGTAAGGGGCAATTTTGAGCCTGGGGGTCTCCAGAGACCAGACCATCGCACGTTGTGAAGACATTGAGTACCTCCATAGGGCTGTCTTGTGCCTCTTCGGCTCCCCAAACAACCATCTTAAGCCGCGCCTCGCCGCACACACTCCAGCAAACACGCCGCCCACAATCAAAAGGACCGCCCTGGAATAATCACGCCCCCCAAATTCATCAACTGGCCATGTTGTGGCCGCGCCTCAAAATCGCGCCCCCGATTCATTGACTGGCTTGTTCACACCCAAAACCAAAGGATCCACCCACTTGAACCACCACAGGCTCCCCATCGCCGCGCTCGCTGCCCTCTGCTGGCTCGGCGCATGCACCACCAGCAACCCCAAACCCGCACTCCAGCAGCCCCCCAAAGTCTCCCAGGACCCCGCCCCCAAAACCTCCTGCGAAGGGGTCGCCCAGGCCCTGGCCAAAGACGCCAAAGAAGACCAGGAAGACCGCGCCGGAGGCTGGCAAAACATCGACTGGGAACAAGTCGGCAAACGCGACGCCGCTCGCCGTTCCCGCGTCGCACAGTGGCACAAAGACGGCTGCATTCAAGGCGTCGACGCCCTCTTTGAGGCCGCCCTCATCATGCAACACGGCAACGCCGCCGAAGACTTCATGCTCGGCTACACCCTGCTGACCGAGGCCGAACAACTCAAAGGCGAAACCATCGCCCTCAGAGCCCTGGCCGCCGACCGATGGCTCATGAACAAAGGCTACAAACAGTGGTTCCTCTCACAAGCCCTGCGCCCCGACATGGAAAGTTGCTGGTGCATGGCCCCCTTTGAAGAAGACAAATTCACCGACGAAGAACGCGCCGCGCGAGGCGGCAAAACGCTCGCCGATGCCACCGCGTGGCTCAAAGAACTCAACAGCCAACTCCCACAATGCGCCCAGGCCCCGCTGGTCTGCTCCAAAGAAGCCGCCTCCGCACCCGCCGACGTCTTCCCAGAACTCCAAAACGCCAAATAACCCCCAAATGGCGTGTTCACGACAATTTTTGACTTTATATCGAAAGCACGCCAAACCCACCTGTCCTATCTTCCAGCTCGAAAGGCACACCGGCCCACCACAACGCGCCGGACGCCCCAAACACACACCCCAAGGCGCCCACCAAAGCGCCCGAGCTTAAAAGATGGAGGCACAACAATGTTCAAGCAGACTTTGAAGACGATGGCGATGGTCATGATCCTTGGCGCGATGGCGGCCTGCGTGCCAGTGTCCCAGCCCGACAACACCCTGCCCACCGACCAGAACACCGAGCAAGCCACCGGCAACCTGGACGTCTTCACCTCAGACGTCCAGGGCTTCGACACCCACTCCTACTACTACGACACCGGCAGCGAAGTGGTGGTCTTCGGGGCCCAGTTCACCCCCGGCCTGGCCCAACAAGCCATCGACCACATCCAAGCCCAAACCGACTCCCCCATCCGCTACCTCGTCATCACCCACCCCAACCCCGACAAATTCAACGGCGCCACCGCCTTCCAGGCCATCGGCGCCCAGGTCGTCGCCAGCCAGGCCACCGCCCAGGCCATGCCCGCCGTCCACGACTACAAAAAATACTACTTCGTCCAAATCGCAGGCGCCTTCACCGACGACAACTACCCCACCCTGCCCACCATCGACATCACCTTCGACCAAAGCATGGACCTCGACCTCGAATCCGGCTCCGTCACCCTGTCCACCCTGCGCAACAGCGGCGTCTCCAGCACCCAGACCGTCGGCTGGATCGAATCCCAACGCTCCCTCATCGTCGGCGACCTCGTCCACCACAAAGCCCACGCCTGGCTCGAAGGCGCCATCCAAAACGGCGCCCCCGCCCCCAACCTCGACGCCTGGAAACAAGCCCTCAACGAGCTGCTGGCCT
The DNA here is from genome assembly GCA_937123825.1 of uncultured Pseudomonadota bacterium. Taxonomy (GTDB): domain Bacteria; phylum Myxococcota_A; class Bradymonadia; order Bradymonadales; genus CAKZKQ01. Next base: position 559 of record CAKZKQ010000461.1, on the reverse strand, counting down.
TTGAAAACGCCACCGTCTACGGCGGCCGAGGCCAATCCGCCCCCGTCCAGGAAGCCGTCGCCGCCCAAACCCAATACCTCAACGACATCGACGCCCTCGTACGCCAATACGTCGCAGACCTCGGCGAGCGCCGCTCCGAACTCCAATCCGACCAGGCCCCCCAACACCACGAAGCCCTCACCCAACAAATCGCCCAGGCCTTCCCCGACTACACCCTCCCCTACATGGTCCAATACAGCATCTACGGGCTCCTCAGTTTGTACTGAGGAGAGTTCGGTTGCCGCGCTTCGCTTGGCTGCCCTTTCGGTTCGCGGCGCCGGCGCTGCGCTTGGCTTGCTTTTGGTTCGGTCGTTCGCTGCGCTCACTCCCTTTTGGTGCGCTCGCGTTGCTCGCTTATAGCAATTGTGATGGGTGGACCGTGAGCGACTTCGCATTGCTCAGTCGCAGTTCGCTTCGCTTTTGGTTCGCGGCGCTGCGCTTGCTTTTGGTTCGGTCACTACGTTCCCTTTTAGTGCGGTCGCTGCGCTCCCTTATGGCGTTTGCGATGGGTTGGGTTCTT